>JAJDNS010000027.1 GCA_022340585.1 Acidobacteriota bacterium | reverse complement strand
GGGCTGGATCTTCGAGGCCTGCGTCGAGGCCCTGGGGGTGGAGGAGGCCCGTGGGTTCCTGGACGCGCTCCGCGAGCAGCTGCACGCCACCCGTCCGGCGGGGCTGGAGGCGGAGCTCCGACCTGCCCTGGAGAGGCAGCTGGCCCTCCTGGCCACGGAGCACTACGTGCCCCTGGCGGTGCGCTGCGCGGTGGAGCGGTACGAGGCCTGGGACAGGGCGAACGCCGAAGCGACCTCGGAGGCACGCCAGCAGGAGGTGGAGAACCTCTATCGCCTCTACGACGTCGAGCGCTTCGGAACCGCGGCGCGCTACATCCTCTACCGCCGGACCTACTTCGGCCGATCCGAGCCGGCGGTCGCCGAGGCCTTCGACCGGCTCCTGGTGCGCATGCACGACCAGCCCGAGGTCCGCCCCACGAGGATGCTCGAGCTTTCCGGGTTGCAGTCGACCCTGGAGCGCCGGGAGGACAGGCTCGTTCTGAGCCGTCTGGTGTTCCCGGGGACCACGCTGTCGAAGCCCCTGGACGTCGACGCGGTGGGCGAGCGTGACCGGGCCCAGGCCCGGGTGGTGGTGACTTCGCACCTCACCGACAACCAGAGCCAGGACTACCGCGTGCGCGAGCCCATCGCGCCCGGCGAGATCGGCCGCCTGGTGCGCCTCTTCCTGGGCGTCGGGCTGCCGATCAAGGTCGCCCCCGGCCAGCTCTACTACGTGGTGCTCAACCGCGAGGACCAGATCGTGGCCGGCATCTGCTACCGCCAGCCCGAGGCCGCCGTGGCCCACCTCGAGGGCCTCGTGCGCGTGCCGTCGCTGAAGGGACGAGGGGTCAGCGCGGAGCTGCTCGAGGACTTCTGCTCGCGCATGGCCACGCGGGGCGTTCGGGTGGTGTCCACCCCCTTCGTCTCCCAGGAGTTCTTCGGCGAGCACGGCTTCCGCGTGGACCGGCGCTGGGGCGGCCTGGTGCGTTTTCTGAAGAATCACCCTGTCTGACCGGCGGGGCACGCCCCGGCCAAGGACACGATTGCGATGGCAGTATCGTGTCCTTGGCCCAGTCGACCGGCCGAAGGCCGGTTCGCCCCCCGGAGAAGCTCCTGGCGAGCAGGCGAACGGATTGTGGATAGGAGGCCCGGCCTGCGACCAGATCCTCCCTGTTGTCCGTGGACGTCGCCGAGAACGAGAGTCTAGAATCGCAGGGTCCGGGTCTGCTTTCGCCCGGAGGCAGCCGGCGAGAGGGAGGCGAGGAAGCACGGATGAAGGTCGTACTCTTCTGCGGCGGTCTCGGCATGAGGCTGCGCGACTACTCGGATCGCATCCCGAAGCCGCTCATCGACATCGGTCCCCGGCCCGTCCTCTGGCACCTGATGAGCTACTACGCCCACTTCGGCCACAAGGACTTCATCCTCTGCCTCGGGCACGGCGGCAACGCGATCAAGAACTACTTCCTGAAGTACGACGAGTGCGCCTCGAACGATTTCGTGCTGTCCGGGGGGGGGCACAAGATCGACCTCCTCCACCGCGACATCGACGACTGGCGGATCACCTTCGTGGACACCGGGCTCCAGTCGAGCATCGGCGAGCGCCTCCGGGCCGTGCGCGCCCATCTCGACGGCGAGGAGATGTTCTTCGCCAACTATGCCGACGGGCTGTCGAGCCTCGACCTCGGGGACTACCTCGAGTACTTCGTGGAGCGCGGGAAGCTCGCGAGCTTCCTGAGCGTGCCCGCGCCCCACTCGTTCCACATCGTCGAGGCCGACGCCGACGACCACGTCATCAAGCTCGAGGCGGTGGGCCGGTCCGTCGTGCGTATCAACGGGGGCTTCTTCATCCTGCGCCGCGAGGTTCTCGACTACATCCACGAGGGGGAGGATCTGGTCCTCGAGCCCTTCGACCGCCTGATCGACGAGCGCCAGCTCCTCGCCTACCCGTACGACGGCTTCTGGCGGAACGTGGACACCTTCAAGGACAAGCAGGCTCTCGAGGAGATGCTCTACCGGGGGGACACGCCCTGGCAGGTCTGGAGAGGCTGATCGCACCGCAGGGCACCACTCCGAGCCGGGAGTACCCGAGGGCGAGGGGAGGCGCTCGCCTCCCCTCCAGACCCTCGGCAATGAAGGTGACCACCGCCTGGTGGGGTCGGGACGGGTCATGAAGATCGCCTTCTGGGGCAACTTCGGCACCGACAATCTGGGGAACGAGTGCACGCTGCACGCGGCGCTCGCGGCGGCGCACAGACACGTGGCCGGCACCGAGATCTTCGCCGTCTGCTCCAATCCGGCGGATACCGTCGCGCGGCACCACATCGAGGCCGTGCGGATCGCCCCCCCCCTCTCGACGGCTCGACTGCCCCATCCGAGACCGGTCCGCCTCCTGCGCCGTCTGGCTGCGGAGCTGCGGGACTGGGCCCGGGTCGTGGGCACGATGCGCGCGACCGATGCCCTGGTCATGACCGGGACCGGAATGCTGACCGACAAGCACGAGGGTCTTTTCGGGCTGCCGTATCAGATGGCCAAGTGGGCGTCCGCGGCCCGGCTGTGGCGAAAGGACGTGCTCTTCGCCAGCGTGGGTGTGGAGGAGCTCACCAATCCGCTCAAGCGCCGCCTGATGGGCTCGGCCCTCCGCCGAGCCCGGTACCGCAGCTACCGCGACCCCGCATCGAGGAAGCGGGCGAGCGGCCTGCTGGCCGCGAGCAAGCGGGACCCGATCTTCCCCGACCTCGCCTTCAGCCTCCCGCGGTCGCTGACGGCCGGGCGAGGAGGGTCTCCGCCGGGCACGGCCACCGTGGCCCTCGGTGTCTGCGACGCGGTGGAGACCAGCGTGATGCCGGCCTACGTCGAGGCCCTGGGCGACTTCGCCCTGGGATTGCTCGACCGGGGCATTCGGATCCGCCTCGTCATCGGGGACGCCCGGTACGACCCGCCGGTGCGAGAGCGCCTGCGCTCCTGGCTCCGGGAGAGAAGGGCCGACAACCGGGTGATCATCGAGCCGATCACGTCGTTCCAGGAGCTGATCCGCCAGCTGACAGATACCGAGTTCGTCGTGGCCACCCGATTCCACAACCTGATCCTCGCCTTCCTGCTGGGGAAGCCGATGATCTCCGTATCCCACATGGACAAGAACGACGAGCTGATGGCGGCGGCGGGTCTTTCGGAGTACCGCATGCCCCTGAAGGACGTCGAGCCCGGACGCCTCCTGGAGACCTTCGAGCGAATGGAGCGCAACGCCGACGAGCTGCGCCGCCGGATCGAGGACCGGGTCGAGACCTGGCGCGAGGAGCTCGAGGAGCAGTACGCCATCATGTTCCGGAGCCAGCCCAATCCGGGCCCGCACGAGGATGGGGCATGACCGAGCCTCCTCGAGGTGGCATGGGGGCCTCGACCGCGGAGCTCGTGCCCGGGTCACGAGGCGACATCCTGGTGCTCTCCATGCGCCGGGTGTGGAACCTCGTGGGCTACGGGTTCCAGTACGAGTTCGAGGACGTCATCTCGAGCTTGACCGGCGCCGATCGGGCCGACGTCACGCAGCTCGGGCGCCTGGAACTCGAGCGGAGGATCTACAAGTCCCTCTCCTTTCTCTCGCCCTCTCCGTCGCTCGCCCTGCGGAGCACACCGCGCTTCGGTGGCCTCCGCCTCGACCGCACCTACGATCTGTTCCTGCCGGTCTTCAACCATGTGTACGAGGTCTTCGCGGTCAACGCGATTCCGGGGTGGCGCAAGCGCTGCCGCTACGCCGCGTGCGTCATCAGCGAGGCCGTGGAGTCCGACCTCCCCGAGTACCTCCTGCAATCCCTGGCCGACTTCGATCACATCTACCTCTGCTCGAACCCGGTCGAGTCGGTCCAGAGGATCACCGGACGTCCGTGCAGCTATCTACCCCTCGCCGTCGACGTGCTGATGTTCTGCCCGTTTCCCGAGCCCCCCCCACGCAGCATCGACGCCCTTGGCATCGGCCGACGCTCCGCCGTGACGCACTCGGCGCTCGTGGCGCTCGCCCACGAGAGGGACTTCTTCTACTACTACGACACGATCCAGGTGCCCGGCCTCAACGACGCCTCACGAGCGGTGAGCTTCTCGGTGATCGACCAGGCCGAGCACCGCTTCAAGCTCGCGAGCCTGCTCAAGAGGAGCCGCTACTACCTGGCGAGCCGCGCCCGCGCCGACGAGTTCTCCGAGGACTACGACGAGCTCTCGGGACGATTCTTCGAGGGGGCGGCGGCCGGCGCCATCATGATCGGTGAAGCGCCCCGGACCGGGAGGTTCCTCACCCTCTTCGACTGGCCCGACTCCGTGGTCGAGATGCGCTACGACGAGCCGGAGATCGCCGCCATCCTCGACCAGCTGGATCGGGACCCGGAGCGGAAGGCGCGGATCCGTCGCAGCAACATGCTCAACGCGCTCCGGCGGCACGACTGGGTCTACCGGCTCCGCACGATCCTCGAGGGCGCGGGGATGGCCCTCCCACCCGCTCTGCTGGCCCGCGAGCGCCGGTTGCGCGAGCTGGCCGACATGGTGAGCGCCGCGACGGTGTCCCCGTGAGACCGATTCGATGCGGGAGGGCGGGAGCGGCCTGAAGAACCGGGGACACGGGGCTCAGCCCAGCCGTCGGAGGTCGGCCCCGATGAGCCCTCGCTCCTGCAGCCCGCGGATGGTGGGGAGCCGGTAGTAGCGGGGGCCGAGGAACTCCTCCTCGGTGAGCCCGTGCCGGCGGTAGGCCTCGTACAGCTCCTCGATCCCCTGCCGGAGCCGCCACCGGGGCTGCCAGCCGGGCAGCTCGTTTTCGATCTTCGAGAAGTCGACCCGGTAGTCGCGCCGGTCGGCCGACGCGCCCGCGGCGAAGGCAACCTCGCACCCCGGAACCACCGCCGCCACCATCTCCGCGACCTGGCGAATCTGGAAGTTCTCCCCGGTCCGGCCCACGTTGAAGGCCTGGTCGTGAACCGTCTCCCGGGGCGCCTCGAGCACCGCGACGAAGGCCCGGCCAATGTCGGTCTGGTGGACGAGGGGCCGCCACGGGGTCCCATCGCTCTTGAGCAGGACCTTTCCGGTGGTGAGGGCATGGCCCACGAGGTTGTTGACCACGATGTCCGCCCGCAGGCGTCGCGATGCCCCGTAGGCCGTGGCGTTGCGGAGGTAGGTTGGGGAGAAGGACTCGTCGGCGAGGGCGGACACGTCCCGCTCCACTCGGACCTTCGACTCGCCGTAGGGCGTGACGGGGTGGAGCTCGGCCTGCTCGTCGAGGAAGTCCCCTCCCCCCGCCCCGTACAGGCTGCACGAGGAGGCAAAGACGAAGCGGCGGACTCCGGCCTCGCGGGCGCACCGGGCGAGGCGGACCGACGCCTGGTGGTTGACGTCCCAGGTGACGCCGGGGTTCAGGTCCCCGAGGGGGTCGTTCGACAGGGCGGCCAGGTGACAGACGGCGTCGAGGCCCTCGCACTCCCGGGGGGTGACATCGCGGAGGTCGACCGAGAGACTCGGGACCTCGTCAGGGGGCGCGCCGAAGTCGCACTCGTCGAAGTAGCCGTTGTCCAGGCCGATCACGTCGTGCCCCGCCGCCCGGAGCAGAGGGACGAGCTCCACGCCGATGTAGCCTCGGTGGCCGGTCACCAGGACTCTCATGGTCCCCTGCCCTCCGTCGTCGCCGGGGCTCAGATCGTGGCCTTCCGGCAGTGAAACGCCTCCGCCAGGCGGTCGGGCGCATTGCACTCGATTCCCCGGAGGCCCATCACCGCCTGGAAGGTCTCGGGCCGGAACCAGGATCGCCGCGACTGCGACTGGTAGTGGCGAATGATGAGGTCGATCTTGCGCTGGGCGACGGCCGTGGGCAGCGGCACGAACAGGTTGGGCTGGCCGAGGTCTCCCTCGTACTTCGGGATCTCGTACTCGAGGACGAGATGGTCCCGGAACGTGTTCCAGGTCAGCTCCGCCACCAGCCGATGATCCTGGTGCTCGTCGCGGCGGTGGTGCGTGAACACCACGTCGGGAGAGGCCGACGCCTTGACCTGCTCGAAGACGTCCTTGATCGACTCTCCGTGCCAGGGGAAGTAGCTCTCCCGGAAGGCCTCGACCGACACCCGGATCCGCCCGGCGTCGACGAGGAAGTCGGCGGCGCTGGCGTGCGTCTCCCTCTCCCGCTCGGGGGTCGAGGACAGCACCACCCAATCGACCTCCGAGCCGGGGTGCTCGGCCAGCAGACGGAGCAGCGAGCCGCCGCATCCGATCTCGATGTCGTCGCAGTGGGCACCGAAGCAGAGAAGGCGCAGCGGTGTGGCCCGCCGTCCAAGGGCAAGCTGGAGCATCAGCCCTCCACTGCCGGCTCCGGGATCGCCCGGAGGAAGCGTCCGCCCCAGCCCCGGATGTGGGCGAGCTGACCCATGATCTCCTCCTTCAGGTTCCAGGGCAGGATGAAGACGTAGTCGGGACGGGTCTCCTCGATCCGGGACGGGGGAAGGATGGGAACGTGGGTCCCGGGCAGGAAGCGTCCCTGCTTGTAGGGGTTGAGGTCCACGGTGTAGTCGAGGAAGTCCGTCCGGATCCCGCAGTAGTTGAGGAGGGTGTTGCCCTTTCCCGGCGCCCCGTAGCCGGCCATGCGCTTGCCCCGCCGCTTGATGTCGATGAGCAGCTCGAGGAGGCGCCGCTTGGTCTCACGAACGCCCTCCCCAAAAGTTGCGTAGGTCTCGAGGCGGGCTACCCCGGCGGCGTCCTCCTGCTGCCGGAGCGCGAGGACCCGCTCCCCGACCGGGGGAGAGTCCTCGCCGGCGTGGCGGAGCCAGACCCGCAGCGATCCCCCGTGGGTCCAGAGCTCCTCGACGTCGAAGACGGTCAAGCCGTGTCGAGCGAAGATACGCTCTGCGGTGAGCAGCGAGAAGTACGAGAAGTGCTCGTGGTAGATCGTGTCGAACTGGTTGCCTTCGATGAGACGGAGGAGGTGGGGGAACTCCAGGGTCACCACGCCCCCCGGCGCCAGGAGGATGGGCAGCCCGGCCACGAAGGAGTTGAGGTCGGGCACCTGGGCAAGCACGTTGTTGCCGATGATGAGGTCGGACCGACGACCCTCCTCGACCAGCCTCCTCGCCGATTGCTCCTCGAAGAACTCCACCCGGGTCGGGACGCCCTTCTCCTCGGCCGCGCGCGCCACGTTGGCCGCGGGCTCGATCCCCACGCAGGGAATCCCCCGACTCACGAAGTACTGGAGCAGGTAGCCGTCGTTGCTGGCCAGCTCGACAACCAGGCTGTCGCGGCCCAGCCCGAGCCGACGGGCGACCATGGCCACGTAGTCCTCCGCATGCTTCAGCCAGGCAGCGGAGTAGGAGGAGAAGTAGGCGTACTCGGTGAAGATCTCCTCACGTGGGACGTAGGCCGGGAGCTGGACGAGGAGGCAGGAGCCACAGATCTGGACGTGCAGGGGGAAGAAGGGCTCCATGACATCGAGCTGGTCCGCGGTGAGGTAGCTCTCGCACAGGGGGGACATGCCCAGGTCCACGAAGGTGTGCTCGAGGGGAGCGGCACAGAAGCGGCACGCTCTATCGGGCATGGGGCTCACGGTAGACCATCGGAAAGTCGGTCGCAAGGCGCACCGATCCGCCCTCCGAACGACCCGTAGAGCACCCCACCCGGGTTAGACTGACGCGGTGCGCTTCAGCGAGTTGGGGCTCCCGGGCGCCTGGCGGGTGGAGCTCGAGCCCCACGAGGACGAGCGCGGCTTCTTCGCCCGGACCTTCTGCGAGGAGGAGTTCGCGGCGCACGGCCTCGTCACCCGCTACCCCCAGTGCAACCTCTCCTACAGCCGCCACGCCGGGGTCCTCCGCGGGATGCACTACCAGGCCGCTCCCCACGGCGAGGCCAAGCTCGTGCGCTGCGTGAGGGGAGCGATCCACGACGTCGTCGTCGACATTCGCGGGGGATCGCCGAGCCGGGGGCGCTGGCTCGGGGTGGTGCTGGACGCCCGGAGCCGGGGGGCACTGTACGTCCCCGAGGGCTTCGCCCACGGGTTCCTGACCCTGCAGGAGGACACCGAGGTCTTCTACCAGATGGGAGCGGCCTACGCTCCCGAGGCGCAGCGGGGCTTCCGGTGGGACGACCCTTCCTTCGGCATCGAGTGGCCGTTCCCACCGCGGACGATCTCGGAGCGTGACCGGACCTGGCCGGACTTCGGCGCGGGCGAGCTCGATGGCTGAGCCGGATCCGAGCCACCTCGGGACCGAGATGCACGCGCTGGTGGGCGAGCTCTATCCGCTCTGCCGCAGCATCACCGGGGACGGGGTGCGCGAGACGCTGCGGATCCTCTCCCGCTACGCTCCGCTGGAGGTGGAAGAGGTGCCGAGCGGGACCCCGGTGCTCGACTGGACCGTGCCCCTCGAGTGGAACATCGAGGACGCCTGGATCAAGGACGCCCACGGCCGACGGGTTGTGGACTTCAGGGCCTCCAACCTCCACGTGGTGAGCTACAGCGTGCCGGTCCGGGCCCGGCTCACCCTCGAGGAGCTGCGGCCGCGCCTCCACACCCTTCCCGACCGGCCCGAGTGGATCCCGTACCGCACCTCCTACTACCGGGAGGACTGGGGCTTCTGCCTCAGCCAGCGGCAGCTCGATGCCCTCCCCGAGGGCGAGTACGAGGTGTGCATCGACTCCTCCCTCGGGCCCGGGCACCTGACCTACGGGGAGCTCGTCCTGCCGGGCGAGACCGGCGAAGAGATCCTGCTCTCCAGCCACGTCTGCCACCCTTCGCTCTGCGACGACAACCTCTCGGCCATGGCGGTGTCGATCTTCCTCGCCCGCCACCTCTCCCGGGATCCGCGTCGGCGCCACACCGTGCGATTTCTCTTCGCCCCGGGCACCATCGGGGCGATCACCTGGCTGGCCCGGAACCGCGAGACGGTGTCGCGCATCCGACACGGCCTGACTCTGGTCTGCCTCGGCGACGACCGGGGCTTCACCTACAAGCGCACCCTGGACGGCCGGGCCGAGATCGACACCGCGGTCGAGCATGTGCTGCGCGAGTCGAGACGCGAGCACGAGATCGTCGACTACTTCCCCTACGGTTACGACGAGCGACAGTTCAACTCCCCGGGCTTTCGCCTCCCGGTGGGATCGCTCATGCGGGGTCGTCACGGCCAGTTCCCCGAGTACCACACCTCGGCCGACGACCTGGCCTTCGTCTCTCCCTCCCGCCTGGGGGAGGCGTTCGACACGGTTCGGCGCGTCGTCGAGGTTCTCGACGCCAATCCGACGTACCGGAGCCTGAGCCCCTTCGGGGAGCCCCAGCTCGGCCGGCGGGGCCTCTACCGGGCTGTGGGCGGAGAGGGCCTGCCCGACCTGGAGCTGGCCCTGCTCTGGGTCCTGAGCCTCTCCGATGGCCGGCACTCGCTGCTCTCCATCGCCGCGCGGTCGGGTCTCGGGATCGAGGTCGTGCGCCAGGCCGCGGACCTGCTGGCAGAGCACGACCTCCTCGCCGAGGTGTGACCCCGTCAGCTGGACCAGCGCCGTTCGAAGACCATCCGGCTGGGCCGCCCCACGAGGTGCTTCTCGACGCCGTCCTCGAGCGCACGGCCGTAGACCTCGAGAGCCCCGTCGACGGCATCGAGGGTCCGATCGATGTCCTCGTCCGAGTGGGAGTAGCTGACGACGAGGGACGGCATGAGGACTCCTCGACGAATCGTCTCCTGCAGGAAGAGGGTCCGGAACGCCTGCGATGGTTCCCCGTCGGGGTCCAGGGTGGAGTAGGCGAGGTTGCACGGCCGACCGATAGCCCGCACGTGCCGGCCGAGGCCCCGCATCTCGGCGCGCTGGGACACTCCCTCGGCCAGCCGCTGGCCCTGTCGATGCAGGTGCTCGACGACCGGCTCGCGCCGGTACACGTCCATCGTGGCGAGGGCCGCGGCGAGGCTGGGAGTCTCCGCCCCATGCGTGGTCGACAGGAGGAAGACGCGACCTTCGTCGCGCCGGCCGCTGCCGAGCTCCATGATCTCCCTCGTTCCGCACAGCGCCGAGAGGGAGAACCCGTTGGCCAGGGCCTTGCCGAAGGTGGACAGGGTGGGAGCCACGCCGTAGGCCTTCTGCGCGCCGCCGAGGTGCCAGCGAAAGCCGGTGATCATCTCGTCGAAGACGAGAACTGCTCCGTTCTTGCGGCACAGCGCCTGGAGCCCCGAGAGGAACCCCGCGTCCGGCTCCTCGGTGCGCGCCGGCTCGAGAAAGAGCGCGGCCACCTGGCCCGGGTGCGCGGCAAAGAGGGCCTCGACGCTGGCGAGGTCGTTGAAGTGGAACGGCACCGTCAGCGACCGGCCCGACTCGGGAATGCCCCCGTCCATGGTCGTGGTGCCGATGAACCAGTCGTCGTACGAGAAGAAGGGATGCTCCGCGCAGACCCCCACGAGGTCCCGGCCCGTGAAGGCGCGGGCGAGCCTGAGGGCGGCGGTGGTGGCGGTGGAGCCGTCCTTCGTGAACTTCACCATGTCCGCGCCGTCGACGATCTGGAGAAACGCCTCGGCGCACTCCAGCTCGAGAGACGCCGGGCGAGTGAAGTTGGTGCCCAGGGCCAGGGAGTCCCGGACGGCCGCGACCACCTCGGGGAAGGCGTGGCCCAGGGTGACGGAGCGCAGGCCCATTCCGTACTCGATGAACTCGTTTCCGTCCACATCCCAGACGTGGCACCCCTCGCCCCGGGCGATGAAGCCCGGGGACAGCTCGGGGTACTGGTCGTCCCCCTTGGCGTAGGTGTGACAGCCCCCGGGCACCACTCGGCGCATCCGGCCCTGCAGCTCACGAGAGCGAGAGAAGTCCATGAGAAGGCCCCGCGTCGAGGCGAGTCTAGCAGGTTGTCCACGCGGCACCTTCACCCGGCGCCGGACCCGGATCTCCAGATTTGCCGCGCGGACGGCCTCGGGGATGGTTAATATAGATGGCCTCTGAGTCGGACGGTCCTCCACCCGAGCCCGGGAAACAGCCTCCGTCGGAGGGTGTCGGCGATCCGGGCGCGATCGCCGGAAGGGCCCACGCCACCGCCGCCCAGGACGCCCTCCTCTCCCTCACCCGCGCCGCGCGGAGCTTCACCCTCTACGAGCCCACGAACAAGGTGGTCCGCAACCTGATCGCCGACTACCGGGACAAGATGCGTCACGTCCTCGACTCCCATGGCCCCCTGGCCCTGGAGGTGCACGCCTTCGAGCTTCTCCTCGGGGGCGAGGTCGTGTACGTGGAGAAGGACCGCGAACGGTCGCTGGCGTTTCGGCTCTTCCGCGACGGGGTCCGCCGGCTCGCCTTCGCCCCCGGAACCACGTGGGAGGAGCTGCTCCGCCTGCTCGAGATCCTGTCGATCCGGTACACCGGCGTGCGTCAGCAGGAGGACGACCTGGTCACCCTGCTGCGGAAGGCGTCCTTCGACCACGTCTCGATCACCGCCATCGAGGGGTTCGTTCCGGAAGAGGAGCAGGCGGAGACGACGGCGCCCTCGACTGCGGGAGCGGGGACCCAGCGCTACGACCCCCCCGCGGAGTGGGACCCGCCTCCCCCCGTGGGGGACCCGGTGGCCCTGCGGTTTCGGGCGGTCACGGACGAGCTCCGTCAGAAGCTGCAGGCCCAGGAGGGGCCAGAGACGGTCGCCCCCCACGCCACCCGGGCGGCCCTCGAGCTCCTGGCCGCGGCCCGCCCCACCGAGACCGACGCGGCCCGAGGGTTCGTCCTCGAGGTCCGGGAGTTCCTTCTCGTCGAAGGGCGGACGGACCTCGTGGTGGAGCTGGCCCGGGCCGCGACCCGCGTGCTCGCCTCACGACCGGAGGAGAAGCAGGCCCTGGTCGCGCTCCTCCTCGACGCGCCCACGCTGAAGGCGTTGATCGCCGCCCTTCCCCCGGAGACGACCCAGGCCCCGGCGCCGCTGGCGGAGCTGCTCGCCGCCGCCGCGGACGCGGTCTCGGGTCCTCTCCTGGATCTCCTGCACGCGGAGGGAGACGGCCCCCGGAGCTCCCTGCTGCGTGGGCTGGTCGCCGGCGGCTCCCGGCTCTCCCCCGAGGCCATCGCCGAGCGGCTGCCCGGAGCCACCGGCGCGGCCCGGGTGGGGCTCATGCGGGCGCTGGCCGAGGTCGATCCGACGGCGGCTCTTCGCGACGCCGAGGCGGCCACGACCCAGGGGGACCCTGAGGTCCAGATGGAGGCCCTGCGCCAGCTCCAGGCCGCCGAGTTCCGACCCGAGGTGGCGCGGGCCCTGCGGCATCTGGTCGAGTCCTCCGCCGAGGAGGTGCGGGTGGCGGCGCTGCCGGCCATGGCCCGCGGCGGCGTCCGGGCCGTTCCCACCCTGGCCGCCCACGCCGAGAAGAACGCCGACGCGCTGTCGGAGGCCGAGGCCGAGGCCACCGGGCGGGCCCTCGCCCAGGCGGCGCCCCGGGGCGCCCTGGAGCGCTTCGAGGCCTGGCTCCATCCCCAGGGGGGCGGCCTCCTGGGACGGCTCTCCCGGGGGCTGGGACCCGTCGCCCTGCAGCGGGCGGCGCTGGCCGGGGTCGAGTCGATCGCCGGGGCCGAGGCCGACGGGCTGCTGGAGCTCTTGAGCCAGAAGGGTGAGGCCACCGTCGCGGCCGCGGCCCGGAGGCTGCTCGAGCGTCGGCGCACCGGAGGCACGCCGTGAGCCAGGAGATGGTGCCGGACGACATCGGGCGGGCCCAGGAGGAGCTGGGACGCGCCATCGGACGGGCCCGGATCGGCGAGGACCGAGAGCTCGCCAACCGCGTCCGAGAGCTCGGCGAGCGCCTGGCTCACCTCCTCCTCGGCCTGCTGCGGATGACGCGCATGCACTCCCCGGACAACCACGCCTTCGACCGTCCCGTCGAGGAGCTCCACGTGACGCTGGTCCACCTCAACGAGATCCTGGGCGCCGTTCACCTCGTCGCCGTCGAGGACCAGATCTACGTGAACGACATCCGCATCCGGACCGGCGAGAAGGCGACGGGGATCCAGGAGCTGGGCGGCGAGCTCCAGCGGCACAACGTGGGCGGTCTCACCTTCCACCAGCCGCTGGAGGACCCGGCCATCCGCGCGCTCATCGGCTGCCTCGGCAACGAGCCCGCTCCCGCCGAGCCCCGCACGGCCCTCGCCCGCGCCCTGGAGGCGGCGAGCGTCGACGGTGTGGAGCTCCAGGGCCGCTTCCGGTTCCGCCTGGCCGGCGAGGAGCGGCAGGAGGTCACCGACCGCCGGGACGTCCTCACCCGGGCCCTGGCCGCGACCGACGAGGCCTTCCAGAACCTCGCTGCGGGGCGCGTGCCCAATCCCCTTCCCCTGCGCCGCATCGTGACCGAGCTGCTGGAGCGGGACCTGGGCGACCCGGAGCTGTGGGGAGACCTTCCCGAAGGCCCGCCCTTCGCCCGGCACCATGTGCGCGTGGCGCGGCTCGCCCTCCTCGTCGGCCGGGAGGCGGGCCTGTCCCAGAGCGTGATGCAGGACCTCGGGGTGAGCGCCCTCTATCACGACTGCGGCTGGGCAACGGGAGCCGGCGCGCCTTCTCTCTCTCCCGAGGGGCACCCGACGGCAGGGGCCTGGCTGCTCCTGCGCCAGAAGGGCTTCCACGAGGCGAAGACCCGTCGCCTCCTGGCGACCCTGGAGCACCATCGCGACGCCAACGTTCGCCCCCACCCGGGCCTCTTCGGCCGCATCCTACGCATCGTCGAGGACTACGACACGCTGTCGAGCCGAGGGGGCCCGCACTCCCCGACCATGGTGCTGGCCAGGATGCTGGGCGCGGCGGGAACGCGGTACGACGCGGTCCTGCTGCAGCTGCTCATCAACGCCCTGGGGGCCTACCCACCGGGAACTCTCCTGCGGCTCGAGGATGGCTCGGTGGTGCGAGTCGCCGCGCCCACCCGCGGAGCCGACGCCTTCGCCCACCCACTCGCGCGCCGGCTCCGTCTCCGCGACGGCTCTCCCGCCCCCCCGGACGAACCGCTCATCGACCTGAAGGATGCGGGGAAGCTGACGCTCCTCCAGCCCCGGGCCTGAGACAGTCCGCGGAACGACGGGCCTACGGATGGGTTCCGCGGACGTGAGCGGTGAGGAACAGGAAGGAGGAAGGAGGAAACAGGTTTCATCAATACGAACGCGTGAACGTGGCAACGGAGGGTCCGCGGAACGACGGGCCTACGGATGGGTTCCGCGGACGTGAGAGTGAGGAAAGAGGAAACAGGTTTC
>JAJDNS010000016.1 GCA_022340585.1 Acidobacteriota bacterium | reverse complement strand
TGGCTGGCCAGGAGCCATGAAATCCCTTGACTTGTGCGGCCCAGAACCGTAATCTGCGGTTTACTCGCCATGACGTCTTCGGTTTCCTCTCGCCCCGCCGGCCCCCTGAACGTCGTCGTACGACTGTTCCTGCTGCTGCTGTCCATTCGACCGCAGGGGGTTCGGTGATCTAGGGCCGAGAGCAAGGCGAGGCCAAGTCGAACCCCCGGGGAGAACTCGGGGGTTTTCGCTTTTTGGGCTCAATTCTCGCGGAGGAGCAAGTGCAACGCACCGGCGCACAAATCGTCTGGGAATGCCTGGTCCGGGAAGGTGTGGACCTGGTGTTCGGGTACCCCGGCGGGGCGAACCTGCCCATCTACGACGCGATGCTGGAGTATCCGGTCCGCCACGTACTCGTCCGCCACGAGCAGGGTGCGGCCCACATGGCCGACGGCTTCGCGCGGGCCAGCGGCAAGGTGGGGGTCGCCATGGCCACCTCCGGTCCGGGGGCGACCAACCTGACCACCGGCATCGCCACCGCGATGCTGGACTCCACCCCCACCGTCTTCATCACCGGGCAGGTGGCCTCGAAGGTCCTCGGGACGGATGCCTTTCAGGAGGTCGACGTCACCGGGATCACGCTTCCCATCACCAAGCACAATGCCCTGGTCACGGACGTGAGGGATCTCGCCCGTACGGTGCGTGAGGCCTTCGTCATCGCGCGATCCGGGCGCCCGGGGCCGGTCCTGGTCGACATCTGCAAAGACGCCCAGCAGGCCTCGACCGACTTCCACTGGCCGGAGACGGTGGCCCTGCCGGGCCTCGTCCGCCCGGAGGAGCCCGACCCGGAGGAGCTGGCCCGCGCCGCGGAGCTGATCGAGAAGGCCGAGCGCCCGCTCATCCTCGCCGGGGCCGGCGTCGCCAAGTCGGGGTCGTCGCAGGCCCTTCGCGAGTTCGTCGAGCGCACCGGCACCCCGGTGGCCCTGACGCTTCTGGGCATCGGTGGCTTCCCCCAGAGCCATCCCCTCTGCCTCGGCATGATGGGAATGCACGGGGAGGCGTTCGTCAACCACGCCATCCAGGAGGCGGACCTGATCCTCGCCTTCGGGATGCGCTTCGACGACCGCGTCACCGGGAATCTCAAGACCTACGCCGCCCAGGCGAAGAAGATCCATGTCGAGGTCGACGCCTCGGAGATGCACAAGAACGTCCAGGTGGACGTGCCCCTCGTCGCCGACCTCCTGGCCACGCTCAAGGCTCTGACCCCGATGGTGCCGGCGAAGAAGCACCAGGAGTGGATCGAGAGGATCGACGGCTGGCGTCAGGAGACACGCTCGCGCGACATCCTCCATCAGGAGTCGAACGGCCGCCTGCTCGCCGCCCACGTGATCAACGATCTCTGGAAGACGACGGGCGGCGACGCCGTCGTCGTCAGCGACGTCGGCCAGCACCAGATGTGGGAGGCCCAGTACTACAAGCACGACCACCCCCGGACCCTGATCACGTCGGGCGGGCTGGGCACCATGGGCTTCGCCCTCCCCGCGGCGATCGGGGCGAAGATGGCGCGGCCCGAGGCCGAGGTCTGGGTGGTGGCCGGCGACGGCGGCTTCCAGATGACCGCCTGTGAGCTCACGACCATCATCCAGGAGAAGCTCGACATCAAGATCGCGGTGATCAACAACGGCTATCTGGGCATGGTCCGGCAGTGGCAGGAGTTCTTCCACGACAAGCGCTACGCGGCCACGCCGATGCTGTCCCCGGATTTCGTGGCCCTCGCGGCCGCCCACGGGGTGCCGGGGCACCGGATCACGGAGCGCGGCGACGTCGCGGAGAAGGTCCAGGAGGCCCGGTCGACCGAGGGCCCGGTGCTCCTCGAGTTCCGGGTGCAGAAGGAGGAGGCGGTCTACCCCATGGTCCCGGCCGGGGGCGACCTCCACGTGATGATCCGGAGACCCAACGGCGAGAAGCAGGCAGAAGAAGAGGTGAAGGCATGAAGCACACGCTGGTGGCAAAAGTGGCGGATGAACCCGGAGTCCTCAACCGCGTGGCGAGCCTGTTCCGGCGCCGTGCCTTCAACATCGACAGCCTGACCGTGGGCCACACCGAGGTCGACCACGTCTCGCGGATGACCATCGTGGTGGACACCGCGCGGGTCCCCGCCCCCATCGTGGAGGCCAACCTCCGCAAGCTGGTCCCGGTCATGGACGTGACCGACGTGACCCACACCCCCACCGTGGACCGGGACCTCGCGCTCATCCGGGTCAAGTGCACCCCGGCGGAGCGGGCCGAGCTGGCCAGCCTGGTGGAGATCTTCCGGGGCCGCATCGTGGACGTGTCTCGCGAGTCGGTGATCGTCGAGGTCACCGGCCACGAGCAGAAGGTGAACGGCCTCGTCGACCTGCTCAAGGTGAGAGGGATCGTCGAGATGGTCCGGACCGGCAAGGTGGCCATGGTTCGGGGCTCGACGAAGGCCGAGGACCACGAGGACGCTTTGGAGCTCGACGACGCCCCGTCGTCGCCCGCGCACTAGCGCCAGGAGAGAGAAGATGGCTCAGATCTACTACGACAAGGACGCGGACCTCTCCGTGCTGAAGGGCCGCAAGGTGGCGGTGATCGGCTACGGGAGCCAGGGGCACGCACACGCCCTGAATCTCCACGACAGCGGGGTGGACGTGGTCGTGGGGCTGCCCGAGGGCAGCCGCTCGAGGGCCAAGGCCCAGGCCGACGGGCTCGAGGTCAAGACCCCGGCCCCGGCCGCGGCCGAGGCCGACATCGTCATGATCCTGACCCCCGACACCACCCAGGCGAAGCTCTACAAGGAGGAGATCGCCCCCGGGCTGGAGCCGGGCGACACCCTGATGTTCGCCCACGGATTCAACATCCGCTTCGGCACCATCGAGCCGCCGGATGGAGTTGACGTGTCCATGATCGCCCCCAAGTCGCCGGGCCACCGCGTGCGGGAGGTGTTCAAGGAAGGTCAGGGCACGCCGGGGCTGCTGGCCGTCCACAGGGACGCCACCGGAAACGGGAAGGCGACGGCCCTGGCCTACGCCAAGGGCATCGGTTGCACCCGGGCCGGGGTCATCGAGACGACCTTCGCCGAGGAGACCGAGACCGATCTTTTCGGTGAGCAGGCCGTGCTCTGCGGAGGCGCCTCGGCCCTCGTCAAGGCTGGCTTCCAGACCCTGGTCGACGCCGGCTACCAGCCCGAGATCGCCTACTTCGAGTGCCTGCACGAGCTGAAGCTGATCGTGGACCTGATGTACCGCGGGGGCCTCAACTACATGCGCTACTCCGTTTCCGACACCGCCGAGCACGGCGACTACACCGGGGGCCCCCGCCTGGTGAACGACGAGACCCGGGCCGAGATGAAGAGGATGCTCGAGGAGATCCGTAGCGGCGCCTACGCCGACAAGTGGATCAAGGAGAACGAGACCGGCCGGCCCTGGTTCAACGGGCAGCGCTCCGCCGAGCGCGATCAGCTGCTCGAGCAGGTGGGAGCGCGGCTGCGCACGATGATGCCCTTCCTCGACGCGGTCGAGGTCACTCCGGAAGGAGAGGTGAAGAAGGCCACGGAGCGGCCTGAAGGAGTCGTACGATGACCAATCAGATCACCATCTTCGACACCACTCTCCGCGACGGCGAGCAGTCCCCGGGCTGCAGCATGCACACGCCCGAGAAGGTGCGCATGGCCCTGCAGCTCGAGCGGCTCGGCGTGGACATCATCGAGGCGGGCTTCCCGATCGCCTCGCCGGGCGACTTCCAGGCCGTGGAGGCCATCGCCGCCGAGCTCAAGACGGCGAAGGTGGCGGCGCTGTGCCGGGCCAAGGCCGTGGACATCGAGGCCGCGGGAAACGCCTTGAAGGGCGCGGCCCACCCCGTCATCCACACCTTCCTCGCCAGCTCCGGCATCCACCTCCAGTGGAAGCTCAAGATCTCCCCCGAGGAGGCCATCAGGCAGGCGGTGGAGGGCGTCAAGCTCGCCCGCACCTTCGTCGAGGACGTGGAGTTCTCGGCCGAGGACGCCTCCCGCACCGACTACGCCTATCTGCGCGAGATGCTCCAGGCCTGCTTCGAGGCGGGGGCGAAGACCCTCAACGTCCCCGACACCGTCGGCTACTCCCTGCCCTCCGAGTACGGGGAGATGGTCGCAAAGCTCGTCGCCGACCTCCCGGGGGCGGTCGTCTCCGTCCACTGCCACAACGACCTCGGCCTCGCCGTCGCCAACTCCCTGGCCGCGGTGGAGGCGGGGGCGCGGCAGGTCGAGTGCACGATCAACGGCATCGGCGAGCGGGCCGGCAACGCCTCCCTGGAGGAGTTCGCCATGGCCCTCAAGGTGCGGCGCGAGGCGCTCGGCCTGGACACGGGGATCAACACCGAGCTCCTCACGCCCACGAGCAACCACCTGTCCACGGTCACCGGCGTCTGGCCCCAGCCGAACAAGGCCATCGTGGGACGCAACGCATTCGCCCACGAAGCGGGCATCCACCAGCACGGCATGCTCGCCAACCCCCTATGCTACGAGATCATGACGCCCGAGAGCGTGGGGCTGTCGCAATCGATGCTCATCCTGGGCAAGCACTCCGGCAAGCACGCGGTGGAGGCCCGGCTCAAGCAGCTCGGAGTCAATCTCCCCTCCGGGGAGATCATGGATGTCACCAAGAAGGTCAAGGAGCTGGCGGACCGGGCGAAGTTCGTCTACGACGAGGACCTGCTCGCCATCGTCGAGCACAGCGCCGAGCCGCGGGCCAGGCTGGTCCGCTACCAGGTAGTGGCCGGAAACAACATCCTGCCCACCGCCACCGTCGAGGTCGAGGTGGAAGGACACACGCGGTCGGCCTCGGCGGTGGGCAACGGCCCCCTCGACGCGGCTCTCCAGGCCGCCGACGCCGCCATCGGCCTCGACCTCAAGCTGCTCGAGATGCACACGCGCGCGGTGACTGCGGGCAAGGATGCCCTGGCCGAGGTGACGGTGCGGGTCGAGCACGACGGCCACGAGTCGCTCGGACAGGCGGCCAGCCCCGACACCATCGAGGCCACGCTCAAGGCCTACATCTCCGCCGTCGCCGCCGCCCGCGAGGCGCGGGCCGCGGCCTGAGGGCCACCATGGAAGGACGCCCTCGCACGCTCCTCGACAACATCTGGGACACCCACCTCGTCTCGCCCGAGACCGCGGAGACGCCGGGGGTCCTCTACGTCGACCTGCACCTCATTCACGAGGTCACGTCGCCGCAAGCTTTCGAGGAGCTGCGACGGCGTGGTCTCAAGGTCCGGCAGCCGGGGCGGACGGTGGCCACGATGGACCATGCCATCCCCACGCGCACCGGTCCCGATGGTCGGCGGGCCGCTCCCGAGGGGGCGGCCGCCGACCAGGTCGGAGCCCTGGAGCGCAACTGCCGCGAGTTCGGCGTTCCGCTCTTCGCGATGGGTGATGCCCGCCAGGGCATCGTCCACGTCATCGGTCCGGAGCTCGGCCTCACTCGCCCGGGCCTCACCGTGGTCTGCGGCGACAGCCACACCAGCACCCACGGGGCCCTGGGAGCGCTGGCGTTCGGAATCGGGACCAGCGAGGTCGGTCACGTGCTGGCCACGCAGTGCCTGCTGCAGCGCAAGCCGAAGAGCTTCGCGGCGGAGTTCGAGGGGACGCCCCCGGCCGGGGTCACCGCCAAGGACTTCATCCTCGCGCTCATCGCCCGCATCGGCACCGGCGGGGCCACCGGCCACGCCCTCGAGTATCGCGGCTCCGCCATCGGGGCTCTCACGATGGAAGAGCGGATGACGATCTGCAACATGTCGATCGAGGCCGGGGCCCGGGCCGGGCTCGTGGGCCCGGACGACACCACCTACGACTACCTCGCCGGGCGGGAGCTGTCCCCGAAAGGCGCCGAGTGGGACCGTGCGGTCGAGCGGTGGCGGACGCTGCCGACCGCGGAGGGCGCCGCCTTCGACCGCGTGGAGACGATCGACGCGACCGCCCTCGAGCCCATGATCACCTGGGGCACGAGCCCGGGGATGGGGATGCCGGTCCGGGCGGCGGTGCCCGACCCCGACGGTGACGCCAGCCACGAGAAGGCCCTGGCCTACATGGGCCTCGAGCCCGGGAAGCCGCTCCTCGGGCGGAAGATCGACGTCGTCTTCATCGGCAGCTGCACGAATTCGCGGATCAGCGACCTTCGGGACGCGGCCCGCGTCCTGCGCGGACGCAAGGTCGCCGACGGGGTGCTCGCCCTCGTCGTGCCCGGGTCCGAGAAGGTCAAGAAGGAGGCCGAGGCCGAAGGGCTCGACGAGGTCTTCCGGGCCGCGGGAGCCCAGTGGCGCGAGCCGGGCTGCTCGATGTGCCTGGCCATGAACGACGATCGCCTGAAGCCGGGCCAGTACGCCGTCTCGACCAGCAACCGCAACTTCGAGGGGCGGCAGGGCAAGGGAGGGCGGACCTTCCTGGCCAGCCCGTTCACCGCCGCCGCCTCCGCCGTCAAGGGTACCGTCGCCGACGCCCGGGAGCTGTTGTCATGAATACCCTCCGCGAGATTCGCTCCCACACCGTCGTCCTGCCGGTGGAGAACGTCGACACCGACCAGATCATCCCCGCCCGCTTCCTGATCACCACGTCCCGAGACGGCCTGGGTGACGGCCTCTTTGCCGACTGGCGCTACGACGCCGAGGGCCGCCCACGCCCCGACTTCGTCCTGAACCGCGACTCCGCCCGGGGTGCCCGCGTCCTCGTTGCCGGCCGCAACTTCGGTTGTGGCTCGTCGCGCGAGCACGCGGTCTGGGCGCTCCAGGGGGGTGGCTTCCAGGCCGTGGTGTCCACCGAGTTCGCCGACATCTTTCGGGGCAACGCCCTGAAGAACGGCCTCGTTCCGGTGGTCGTGGACGACTCGACCCACGCCCGCCTCGTGGAGTCCCCGGGGACGGAGGTGACGATCGACATCGACGCTAGGGCCATCGCCTTCGGGAGCCGCCGCACCGCGTTTCCCCTCGAGCCCTTCGCACGCTACTGCCTCCTCAACGGGCTCGACGAGCTCGCCTTCCTCCTCGAGCGCGAGCAGGACATCGCCGCCTTCGAGGAGGCGTCGGGCCCCGCAACCTGGAAGCTCTGAGGGCCGCCCCGGCCTGCGGCCGGCCGCTCTGGCCAAGGACACGATTCCGCAACGCGATCGTGTCCCTGGCAGGACTGAACCGGTTTCCGGCCCCTCCCGTGCTATTCTGCCCCTGCCCTTGCTCGACATCAGACGCAGCCTGGGAAGGATCCTGCCCGGCCTCAAGACCTACTTCGTGGCCTGGCGCTCGCTCCGGCGGTTCCGGGGGCCCCACTACCGGCCGCTGCGCTCGCTGTGGACCCCTCCCCCTCCCCTGCTGAGCGACCGCGCCACCGGGGAGACCACATCGATCAACCTCAAGTCGGCGGAGTACTACGAGCGCGAGGGCATGCGGGAGTTCTGGCTGAACCGCCCGTTCTCCTCCCCGGAGACGGTGGGCAAGTACCTCGAGCGGTTCGGGCTTCTCCTGTCCATGCTCCGCATCCAGCCCGAAGACCGCGTGCTCGACTTCGGCTGCGGAACGGGCTGGTCGTCCATCATGCTCGCGCGGATGGGGGCCGAGGTCGTCGGCCTGGACGTCGCTCCCTCCGCCCTCGAGGTCGCTCGGGAGGCCGCGGGCCGCGAGCTCACACCGGCGCAGCGCGCCCGTCTGAGCTTCCGGACCTTCGACGGCGGGACCATCGACGTCGAGGACGGAGAGATGGACTTCGTGCTCGTCTTCGACGCCTTCCATCACTTCCCCAACCCGATGAGGATCCTGGCCGAGTTCAGCCGTGTGCTGTCGCCGCACGGGCGCTTCGGTTTCGCCGAGCCGGGGGCCGGGCACGCCGAGGCCGAGCACTCGCTGGCCGAATCCGCACACGGCATCCTCGAGGAGGATCTCGATCTCGAGCAGCTCTACCGCAGCGCGTCCGCAGCCGGGTTCGAGGAGCTGGACCTGGCCATCCCGGCGCTCGAGCCGGAGATCCTCACCCTCCCGATGGCGCGTATGCGCAGCTTCCTGCGCGGCCGGTCGTGGCTGGTTCCGCAGGACTTCCTGAGGAAGACCGTGCTCACCGGTCCCATCGGCGTGTTCCGCAAGGACTCCTACCCGGCAACCTCGCTCAATCCCCGTGCTCTGGACGCGAGGATAGAGCCCGGGGCCCGCCGGATCTCGGCGACGGCCGGGGAGCGGCTCCGGGTTGCCGCTCGAGTGACCAACACCGGCGAGACGGCATGGCTGCGGGAAGGCCGCCGAGGACGCGGCCAGGTGCGGCTCGGTGCGCACCTGCTGAGCGTGGACGGCGCCCTGCTGATCGGCGACTACGGACGTGCCGGCATTGGCCGGGACCTGCGGCTGCGAGACGTGGCGGAGCTCGAGCTCGAGCTGACCGCCCCTCAGGAACCGGGATCGTACGTCATCCGCCTCGACATGGTGAACGAGGGCATCTGCTGGTTTGCCCAGCGCGGCTCGGCGGTCTCGGACATCGCGCTGGAGGTCGGGTCGGCCTGACCCGGTGGGGCTTCAGCGCCGCGGGCGATCATGCCGCGGTGGCCCGAGCGCCTTCCCCACGATCCCCCTTGACTCTCCCCCCGGGGGAGGGCCGACACATTGAGGAGCGAACCGCCCTCATTGGGGAGGGCCTGAGAGAGGAGGCCGACAATGGCCACGACCACCGCGCCGCACCCGCACGCCGCCACCGCGTCCCTGGTCTCGTCCGTCCACCGGGGCTGGGCGGGATGGACCGTCACCGCGCTCAACGTCCTGGCCGCGCTGAACTCGTCCTGGTTCTTTCTCGCGATACTCGGGACGGGGGTCGTGGGCTGGCTGATGATGAACAGCTGCGCCCCGAGCATTGCTCTCTTCGCCGTGGGGTTTCTCCTGGCGCGACCGGTCGTGATGGTCGCGGGGGCGGTGATGATGTTCCGCTACGGCACCCTCGGGCTCTTCTTCTTCGGCTGGCAGGGACCGAACCTGATCGCCCAGGTGAGCCACGTTCTCATGACCCTGGCCGTCCTGTACGTCGCGGGGGACGTCGTCCGGTCGCGTCGCTTCCGGGTCCTGGGACTCGGCATCGCCCTGGGACTGGCCGTCCTCGTGCCCTGCATGACGACCCAGTACCTGTACTTCGAAGCGCACCCGGGGCTGCTCGAGCAGCTGTTCGCCGGGTCCTTCGGGGCGCCGGGCCGCTGAGTGGGAATAGAATGCCTGCGGCGAGTGCCGTCATGCCCGGCCCCGAGAACGGCCAGCGGACCCCTCTTGACTCTCCCCCGGGGGGAGGGTCCACCTTCGGCGGGAGACCGGGACGCACGAGGGGGGGCATGTTCAGCATCGGGCAGTTCTCGAGGATCACCGGCCTGACCGTCAAGACGATCCGGCTGTACCACGAGAAAGGCGTGCTCCGGCCGGCCTGGATCGACGACGAGACCGGGTACCGCTACTTCGACCGCTCCGACGTGGAGCGGGCCCGGGTGGTCTGCCGCTTGCGGGAGCTGGACTTCCCCCTGGCGGAGATCCGGGATCTCCTCGCGGCCGACGACGACGCGGACGAGGCCGGGATCCTTCCCCTTCTCGAACGACAGCGGGAGCGGATCCAGGAGAGGCAGTCTGGGCTGACTCGCATCGCGGCGTCCCTCGACGAGGTCATCGCCCGGGAAAGGGAGGCATTCGCCATGGTCGAGCAGGACGGGTTCGAGGTCGAGGTCAAGGAGCTGGCGCCGGTGAAGGTGGCCGGGTTCCGGTGGGAGGGGGGCTACGCCGAGACCGGGAAGGCCCTGGGCCAGGTCTGCCGGCGCTACGGGCGCTACACTCGTGGCAAGCCCTTTAACCTGTACTACGACGTCGACGTCAAGGACGAAGGCGCCGACATCGAGTCGTGCGTTCCCGTCGACAAGGCACCGGAGGCCGAGGGCTTCGAGGTCCACACCCTCCCCGGGGGCCGGTGCGTGAGCCTGATCCACAAGGGGCCCTACCAGGAGATCCACCGGACCTGGGCCCGGGTGATGGCCTACGTCCAGGAGCAGGGCTGGACCGCGACCCTGCCCTACCGGGAGATCTACCTGAAGGGCCCGGGGATGATCTTCAAGGGCAATCCCAGGAACTACCTCACCGAGGTCCAGATTCTCGTGGAGGAGGAAGCCGTCGCCACGGGGCCGCGGTAGCCGATCCCGGGCGGCCGGCGCCAGGCGTCCGTGGCCGAAGGCGGAACGCACGGTGAGACGTGGAGCCGGAGCGAACAGGCAACTGGCGGTCAGGGCTGAGTGACCCGGTCTGGACCGATTCACTCGAAAGGTCGTGGAGGGCGTCGCGGGGCCGTCCTTCTCCTCCGTGGAGGAGGTTCTCACCGTCGTGTCCCCGGCCGTCCGCGTGGACGGGCCTGTGCGGGTGCTGCCCCGGGTGGGCCAGGAGCGGGCCGTCGTCCACGTCCTCAACCTCGCCTGCGAGCCCGCACGCGACGCGGTGCGTCCCCTCTACGATCTCGAGCTCCGGGTGGACGTCGATGCCCTTGGCGTGCCCGGCAGCAGCAGTGCTCGGGTCCTCTCCGCCGTCGCGGCCCCGATCAGGCTGGTGGTCCGGGACGGCCGGCTGGTCTTCCCCGACGTCGGTCTGTGGACGCTCGTCGTGCTCGAGGGGCGCTAGTAGAGGACGCGCGTCCGGATGTTCGTCTCCAGGGCGGACATCTGGAGGCGGACCTCCTCCGACACCTCGCGATTGAGGTCCATGACGAGGTACCCGATGGCCGGGTTGGTGGCCAGGATCTGGCTCTCGACGTTGGCCTGCGCGTCCGAGACGATCTTGTTGATGCTGCTGAGCACGCCCGGCACGTTGCGGTGGACGTTGAGGAGCCGGTGTCGGTCGACCAGCGGGGGAGGCTCGATGTGTGGGAAGTTGACCGAGCCCGTCGTCGCTCCGGTGTTGACGAACTTGACGAGAGCGGTCGCGACCTCACGGCCGATCGCTTCCTGGGCCTCCTCGGTCGAGCCCCCGACGTGAGGGGTCAGGATGACGTTGGGAACGCCCCGGAGCTCGGTTGCGAACCCGTCGGAGTTCCCGGCGGGCTCCACGGGGAAGACGTCGGCGGCCGCCCCCGCCAGGTGACCGGAGCCGAGGGCCTTCGCGAGCGCTCCCAGATCGACCACGCTGCCGCGGCTCAGGTTCAGGAGGTAGGCCCCGGGCCTCATCCGGGCGAGCTCGCGCTCACCGATGAGTCCCCGGGTCAGCGGTGTCTCCGGGACGTGCAGCGTGACGAAGTCGGCCCGACCCAGGACGTCCTCCAGGGACTCCGCCCGGCGGTTGTTGCCGATGGGCAGTTTCGGCACGACGTCGTGAAAGAGCACCTGCATCCCCACCGCCTCGGCGAGGATGCCGACCTGCGTTCCGATGTGGCCATAGCCCACGATGCCGAGGGTCTTGCCCCGGACCTCGTGGGCGGCCGGCGCGCTCTTGCGCCAGCGGCCCTCGTGCATCTCCCGTGAGCGGTCGGCGAGGCGTCGGGAGAGGGCGATGACCTCGGCGATCACCAGCTCCGCGACGCTGCGGGTGCTGCTGAACGGCGCGTTGAAGACGGGGACGCCGCGCTGGCTGGCGGATTCGAGGGCCACCTGGTTCGTGCCGATGCAGAAGGTCCCCAGGGTGAGCACCCGCCGTGCCTGGGACAGCACTCGCTCGGTGACCCGGCTTCGGCTCCGGATCCCGAGGATGTGCACGTCGCGGGCTTTCTCGACGAGGGCGTCTTCGCCGAGGGCCCCCGTGCACGCCTCGACCTGGAATCCCTCCGCCCGGAAGACCTCGTGAGCGCTCGTGTGGACATTCTCCAACAGGAGCACCCGGATCTGGCTCTTGGGGAACGAGGTCTCGGCGGGGGTAGTCATGAGCTGGTCTCCAAGGCTACACCGCCTGGCTCAGCCGTTGATGAAGGCCATGATCCGGTCGGGGTAGCGGGGGCCGCGAGCCGCCCCCTTCGGAAACAGCCTCTCGATGCGGTCGAGGTCGCCGGCGGTCAGGGAGAGCTCGGCCGCCCTGAGGTTCTCCTCCAGGTACGTCCTTCGCTTGGTGCCGGGGATGGGCACGATGTCCCGTCCCCGGGCCAGGACCCAGGCCAGGGCCACCTGGGGCGCGGTGGCGTTCTTCTCGGCGGCGATCTCCTGGATGCCCTTCACCAGGTCCAGGTTGCCCTGGAGGTTCTCCTCCTGGAAGCGCGGGAAGCCCCGGCGCTGGTCGCCTTCCACGAGGTCGTCGACCTTCCGGATGGCCCCGGTCAGGAACCCGCGCCCGAGGGGGCTGTAGGCCACGAACCCGATGCCCAGCGAGCGGCACGTGGCCAGGATCTCGGCCTCGGGCTCCCGGCTCCAGAGCGAGTACTCGCTCTGGAGCGCGGATATCGGATGGACGGCGTGGGCGCGCCGGATCGT
>JAJDNS010000010.1 GCA_022340585.1 Acidobacteriota bacterium | reverse complement strand
CCCCAGCGGCATGGAGCGCGGAGCGAGGGGGGAGCTGTCGGCAAGGGGCTGCTCAGACGACCCACAAGCCCTGTCGTCGCGGCATTCGACCGGTTCCAGGGTCGCCACCACCCTCAATCGGTCGCCGATCAGGCTCCCAACGCCCCCGCCACGCCGCGCAGGGTCGCGCGCGCGAATTGAATGTCCTATGAATCTTCAAGCGGACCGTGGAGCTGGTGTTGACCCGCACCAACACCCTCACCGGTGTCGACTACCGGGACGACCGGGCCATCCTCTGCTGGGAGACCGGCAACGAGCTCGCCGCCCCGTGGGCGTGGACCCACGAGATCGCGGGCCCGTGTCCGGCACCCGAGCGTCGTGCGGATCCTCGACTGGGGAGAGAGTCCGACAGGGATGTTCCTGGTCACCGAGCTCGTCGATGGCGAGGACCTGAAGACCGTGATCCGGCGTCGGCGCGTCGGTGATCCCTTCGCCCCTGCCGAGGCTGCCGCCCTCGGCGCCACCCTGGCCGATGCCCTCGCCGCGGCGCACGCCCAGGGGATCGTCCACCGGGACGTGAAGCCAGGCAACGTGATGGTCGCCAGGGACGGCGCGGTGAAGCTCCTCGATTTTGGCCTGGCGCGCGGAGTGGGCATCGACCTCACGACCCTGACCCGGACGGGGATGATCGTCGGCACCCCGGGCTACATGTCGCCCGAGCAGTTCGACGGGCGCGGAGTTGACGAGCTCAGCGACATCTACTCCCTCGGCGTGGTTCTCTACGAGATCCTGACCGGTCGCCTGCCCTTCCGGGCCCCGACTCCGATCGCGGTGGCCCTCGCCCACAAGACCGAGCCGCCGCGATCCGTGCGCCTGATCCGGGGCGCCGTTCCCGTGTGGATCGACCGCATCGTGCTGCAGTGCCTGGAGAAGGATCCGGCTCGACGCTTTGCCTCGGCGTCCGAGCTGGCGTCGGCACTACGCCGCCCTCACCGCGGTGGGCTCCGCCGTCGCGGCCTCCCCACGGGGGACTGGGTGGTCGAGGACCCGGCGCAGACGACGGACTGGGCTCTGGTGCTCGAGGCGCCGAAGGAGAAGGCGGGCTGGGTGACTGGCCAGGCCCTCCGTTTCGAGGAGCGGTACTATCGGCTCGAGGAATGCCGCGCACCCGGTTCGTCCCGCCAGCCCTGGACCTACCACTTTGTGACCTGGCCCGAGGGGGAGGTCTTCCGGCGTCTCGTGGACTACGAGCGGGACAGCGCTGAGCGCGCCGAGTCCCGGACCGGCAGCTTGAAGAACCGACTGACGCAGTGGCTGGGACGGGACAGGTAGGGAAGCGCGCGTCCCGTCCACGTGTTGTGGACGTGGACGATCTCCTCCAGGGTCCCGACGTTTCGACCGGAATGGGCCCAGCCGATAGCCGAATAGGACCTGTGTTCCTGCCCTTCGTGGAAGTCTCACTGGCACAATGGCTTGAGACCAGAACGGCGTCCGGACGAGAGACCC
Organism: Acidobacteriota bacterium; assembly: GCA_022340585.1. Lineage (GTDB taxonomy): Bacteria > Acidobacteriota > Vicinamibacteria > Fen-336 > Fen-336 > JAJDNS01. Next base: position 2,730 of record JAJDNS010000010.1, on the reverse strand, counting down.
TGTCGCGTTTGCGGATGTGGTCGAGGAAGCGCCTGATGATGCTGTGCTCCGTGATGAAACCGATGATCTGTATCTCGGCGCCACAGCGCGGACCAGCAGGTCCACCTCGTCCAGCCTCCCCGTGTCACCGGGGCGTACACGTGGGGGTGGACGTTCGCCCGGTCTCCGAAGGTCTGGACCACGGACACGATCCCGGGTCGGAAACTCTTCTCCTTCCCGGCCGCTGCCGCCAGGAGCTCTCTCGCCGTCTGCGCCGCGGCCCGGGACAGCTCTCCCCGCAGCTCCCGGTGAGCTCGTGGGCACGCCGTCCGGCGACGAATTCCCGGCTCACGCGGAACCTCGATCGGCCGTGGCTCGTACCCACCGTGGGGCCAAGGAGGTCAGAACCGTGCAACGACCCTTCGCGCTCGGACTTGTCGTCCTGTTGGGCGGCGCTCCCGTCGCCGCCGACTCGTGCGACCCGGCTGACTTCGCCGGCCGCTGGGTGGGTCAGGCGACCGCTCCGAGCGAGGACACCGACGTGGTGCTCGACGTGGGCCCTGGCGGGTCAGCCCTGACGGCCGCCATGAGTCTGCCCGACGTCGGAGTTTCTGGCTGGCCTGCGATGTCGGTGACCCTCGACGGCTGCAGCGTCCGGCTCGAACTCCCCTCGGACTCGGGTCCCCAGATCATGTCGCTGCACCTCGCGCGCCAGGTGCTGGCGGGGACGTGGACCGACAGCCGTCTCCCGGAACCGGCCTCCCTGACGCTCGTGGCCTCGAAGCAGCTGCCGCAGCCCGAGGAGCGCATCCTGGTCGACGGGCCGGTCGGCAAGCTGGGCGTGTCGATCCTGGCGCCCGAGGGCGACGGGCCATTCCCGGCCGTCGTCTTCCTGCATGGGTCCGGTCCACAGCCGCGCGACGCCAGCCGTTTCCTCGCCCTGGCCCTCGCGCGTCACGGCGTCGCCGCCGCCATCTTCGACAAGCGCGGCGTCGGCGAGTCTGAGGGCGAGCTGGCCGGGGCGACGTTCCAGGACCTCGCGGCCGATGGCATCGCCGTCGCCAAGGCGCTGCTCGCGCGACCCGAGATCTCGGCGGTGGGCTTCTTCGGTCACAGCCAGGGTGGCTGGATCGGACCGCTGGCTGCGGCCACCTGGGAGGATGCGGCCTTCGTCATCTCCTCGGCCGGCCCGGCAGTTCCTCCCTCGCGCGAAGGCGAGTGGACAAGCGTGAGGGCTCTGCGGAAGGCCGGCGCCGGCGAACCCGCCGTGACCGCCGCCCGGCGCGTGATCCGGTTGTGGCACGACGGGCTGCGCTCGGGGGACTGGTCGGCCTTCGACGACGCCTTCGCGAGAGCGAAGAAGGAGCCGTGGTTCGCCGAGGCCGGACTGGAGTGGATGGCCGAGCGACCCGACCCGGGCTTCGCGCGTCTCTACCGCGCGTTCATGGACTACGACCCGCTCCCGGCGCTGCGACGGCTCGAGGCGCCGATGCTCGCCATTCTCTCGCCCGACGACGAGAGCATCGACGCCGTGGAAACCGAAGGCATCCTGCGCGAGCTCGCGGCCTCGGGCCGTGACATCGCGATCAGGCTGTATCCCGGCTACGACCATACCCTTCGGCGACTCGGCAGCGCCGGCGAGCCGCTGCGCTGGCCCGAGCACCCCGAGGACTACATCGCCACCCTCGCAGGATTCGCTCGGGCGTCCGCCGGAGCGCTCGAGCACTGAGGTCGTTCGACTCCCCCGACTCCTGGCCACCGGGTTCAACCGGACCCCCCCAGACGCCTCGAGATCGTCTACGCGCCCTCGCGCAACGCCATGGGAAAGGTCGTCACGCCCGCGGTCGGGATCTCTTCGCCCCTTCACACGAAGCCTAGAGGGGCGGATCCGACTCCTCGTCCTCGACGGTCCCGGCGCCGGGGGCCCGCGTCAGGACAACGCGCAGGCCCGGCGTCGTGGCGAAGCGCAGCTCGTCGCCCTCGATCCCGACCCGGTCCTCGGCGAGCCCCTGGACCACGAACCCGGCGCGGCCGAACGGGTTCTCGAGGCGGCAGGGCGCGCCGGCCACCGACACGATGGTGACGCGCTGGACCGCGCCGCCCCGCCGCTGCGCGGAGACGAGGAACGCCCCCTCGGCCCGCAGGGTCTCGAAGGACACGTCCTCCCAGCTCGGCGGCACCGCGGGAAAGACCCGGAGGGTGCCGCTGTAGCTCTGGAGCAGCATCTCCTGCACCGCCGCCGCCGCCGCGAAGTTCCCCTCCAGGGTGAACGGCCGGTAGGTCAGCTGGGAGTGCCCCTGGCCGCTCTGGTCACCGTTGCAGTGGAAGCTGTTCCGCAGGCAGAAGGCGGTGGAGAAGATCTCGAGGGCCCGCTCCGCCCGGGCGCCGTCCCGGGCCCGGGCCGCGAGCGACGCCTGCCAGGCGAAGCTGTAACCGGTCCAGTAGGAGGTCCCGAGCCGATCGAGCTCGGCGAGGGCCGATCGGATGGTGGCCTGGCTCCGCCCCCCGTCCTCCCAGCGGACGAGGCCCAGGGGGTGGATGGCCATGAGATGGGACAAGTGGCGGTGGGACTCCTGGAGGGGCGCGCCCGGGGCCACGAGGAGACGGTGGTCCCGAGGGTCCAGGGCCAGCTCCGGCATCTCCTCCAGCACTTCCCGCCACCGCGCCGCGTCGGCGCCCGCGCCCAGCTCGCCGGCGAGCTCGGCGGCCGTGCCCAGGAGCCACCGGATGAGGGCCAGGTCGTAGTTGGTG
>JAJDNS010000118.1 GCA_022340585.1 Acidobacteriota bacterium | reverse complement strand
GAGGGCGGCTCACCAGCGGCAACGTCTCCGGCGACCATCCCCGGTCGAAGCTGTACCAGGCGAAGTCGGTCCTGAACGACATCGTGGCGCTCAACGAGAACAAGGTGAGCTTCATGTTCGGGACCTACACGCAGACCGGCTCCCGGCTGTCGAATCGGAGTGCCGGGGACGCCCGCTTCATGTACGCCACGCGCAGCGACCTCTGGCCGAGCATGCTCACCGACGAGATCACGATCGAGCGGGCTCCCAGCGACACGAACGACCGAGGCTTCCAGTCGTGGCAGTGGATCGACGCGCAGTGGAACACGCTCTGGTTCGACACCGGCGGCGGCGTCGACTGCGCGGCCAGCGTGACCGCGGGCTTCTACCAGACCGGGGCGAGCCTGGCCACGGCCCTCCAGAACGCGATGAACGCCACCTCCTGTGGAAGCGACTTCACCGTGGTCTACCAGGAGTGGGACGGACGCTTCACCTTCGGCCGGAGCGGTTTGGGCGCTCTCGACATCCACTGGGGCAACGGGGGAGCCAACAACATCGCCGAGGCCCTCGGCGGGAGGGGGTACGACGACTACCACTCCGACACCCCGAACCAGCTCCTGCTCCGCGAGGGGAGCGGCAGCTCGGGCTGGATCACCTTTGAGTTCACCGAGGACGTCGACGGCAGCCCCGTGACCTTCTACCAGGCCCGCGCCGGGCGCCTCTGGAACGGCGAGACGCTCCGGGTCCAGGAGGACGGCACCATCTGCGCCATCGACTTCGGTGACGCCTCGACCCGGACCAACCCCCCGTCCTTCACCGTCCAGCAGGTGCGGACCGGCTGCGGCTCGGACCTCACCGGACAGAGCGCGGTCTTCGAGTACGCGGGTGGACAGTTCACGGGCAACTCACAGATCTGCTACGGGTTCCAGGCGAAGGTCGGCGTCGTCCCCTGTGACCTGGCCGCCTCGCAGATCGACACGATCGGTCCCCACATCGACCTCGAGCTGCCCTTCGACGCCGACGGCACCCCGCAGAACTACACCGAGCTCATGGACGGAAGCTGGGCGGTGGACACCTATCCTCTCGACACCCAGGGGGGGGCCAAGGCGGACGGGTTCACCCCGATCCGCAACTCCCTCCTCGATCTGAAGGTCGAGTTCCAGAAGCTCTGGGATACCGGGCCCCTTCCCACCGATCCGGGCTACAACCCGGCCTGGGATTCCGTCACCCCCCCGGGGCAGAAGGCCATCAAGAACCACGTCAACCCCAAGGAGAAGACCATCGTCCTGCTCATCACCGACGGCGACGACACCTGCGGCGCCGACCGGATCTCGAGCGGCGGGGGCGCGGACAACAACGCCCGGCTCGCGGCCTACGCCGCGGAGGACCTGTACCGGCGTCTCGACATCAACGAGCCCACCTCGTCGGTCGAGACCTTCGTCATCGGCTTCGCCGGCGGAACCCCCAACCGACTGAACTGGATCGCGTGGGGTGGTAGCGGCCTGACGCGGGGCTCGGAGACGGGTTGGACCAGCGCCTCCTCCACCGCCCTCGCCGATGCCCGTGACCTCTGCACCACGTGCCAGGACGCCCTGATCGCCCCCGACGCCGCCACCCTCGAGCGCCAGATCCAGGCGATCATCGACCAGGGGGCGACGATCGGCACCTTCAGCGCCAGCCGGCAGTCGATCACCGACTCGGTCTACGAGTACGTGTACCTCGCGAACGACGCGACGAACACGTTCAGCCCCACCGATCCGGACAGCCGCTACCAGGCCCTGGCCCCTACCCGCTTCGTCTCCAACTTCGAGCTGCCGGGCTTCCGGGGCGAGCTGACCGCCTGGCAGGACCGCAACGCCAACGGGATCCTCGAGGACCCGACCGACGTGGCGTGGAGGGCGGGTGAGAAGCTGCTCGCCCGCGTGCGGAGCGCCTTCATCGGGTGCGCGGCCGGGGACGACCTCTGCACCTTCAGCGAGATCAACGGCCGGATCGACCGAAAGATCTACACGACCGAGGGCAACGGCGTCTTCTACGACTCCTCGAATCCGGTGAGCCTCGCCGGCTTCGGGGCCGGCACGACGCCCCAGGCGGCGAGGGAGTCGCTGTGGCCGCTGGCGGACCCGATGGCCGAGCCCTTCACCGGCTTCGACGCCGCGGCCGGGATTCCCACCGACCTCACCACCCTGCAGAGCGTCTTCGGGGCCTGTGTGCGCGAGGCCTCGGCGGTCCTGCCCACCGGATGCATCTCCAATCCCCTCCAGGAGGCGACCCGGGAGGCCCGTCAGATCATCCTGGCGTACATGGCGGGGGCCGACCGGGTCATCGCCGGGACTCTCGGCGAGCCGATGCGCGACGCGACCGGGAACATCCTCTATCGTCCCCGAGCCTGGATGCTGGCCGAGACCACCCAGGCCACCGCGGCCGTGCTCGGTCCCCCGCTGTCCTCCGAGCCCGAGGTCTTCTCGGCGGAGTTCCGCATCTTCCGCGACGGCCGGAACTCGGCCGGCGACCCCCTGTCCTCGGGCATGGTCGACCGGGGCTGCGGGCTGCGTGACCCCGCCGACGACAACGCGATCCAACCCGTCATGACCCAGGTCTTCCTGCCGGCCAACGACATGCTCCACGCCTTCCGGGCGGGGCCGTGCGACGGCTCGTGCAGCAGCGACACCGGCGGGGAGGAGCTGTGGGGCTTCGTGCCCTACGACCTGCTGCCGTCGCTGCGGGACCGGTTCATCGAGCAGCCCCAGGGGCGCGAGAACCACGTCTACATGCTGGCCCGGGGTATCCGCTACGCCGACGTGTTCTTCCCGGTGGACACCACGGACAGCGCCTGGTGCGGCTCGGGTGACGGGACGACCATCAACGGCATCTGGCGACGGGTGCTCTTCCTCCCCCGCGGAGCCGGCGGCAAGTACATGACCGCCCTCGACGTGACGTCGCCAGGCGACCTCACGACACCATCGGCCTACGCCCGGGGCCCGGTCCCGCTCTGGAGCCGAGGCAACCCCGACCAGGTCGAGGCCACCCAGGAGCGGGCCGGGTCGACCGACAACCACGACCGCGGCGACACCGCGGACTACGCCCACATGGGAGAGACCTGGTCGCTGCCGGTGGTGGCCCTCGTGGACTCCACCAACAGCTACTACAACCGCAGCCCGCGGGACAACCAGCGGGCGGTGACGCACGCCCTCTTCATGGGCTCCGGATACGGGGACACCTCCGGCTGCCCGAGCGACCCGTGCGAGGGCCAGACCTTCTACACCCTGGACGCCCTGACCGGTGACATCATCGCCACCGCCGACGTGGGCGAGCGGGCCGAGCTGGTCCCCACCGGCCCGGATGACGAGCTCCGCTGGGAGAACGCCCTCGTGGCCAACGCCGCCGGCTTCAACCCGCGGGCCTACAGCCTCCTGGAAACAGTGCACCCGTCGGCCTCGAAGGTGACGCGGGTCTACATCGCCGACCTCCACGGACGCCTGTGGAAGTTCCTGACCGCGGAGCCGGACGTCGCGATCCAGATGGCCGACCTCTCCACCATCGTAAACCCGGGCGACCCCGCCGGACCCGCGGCCCAGCCGGTGGCCACCGCCGCCGGCCTCATCGGCCTGCCCCCGTACCAGGGGGACGTGAATCTGGTCGAGCCCCACGTCTTCGTGACCTCCGGCTACGACCGCCGGGCGACCGAGGGGCCGTTCAAGATCTTCGGCTTCCGGGACACCGGAGGGCCCACCGACACCCAGCTGGGCACGGCCCGGGACAACCCGGACCAGAACGATCCGAACGCCGCGGGGTACTGCCCGGCCCCGTGCAACGTCCGCACCTACGACGGGAACGCCGGGTCGGAGCTCCTCTTCGCCCGGCCCTTCGACGAGGGAGTGGCGGTCGGCGGCTGCACCAACCCGATCCCCGGGAACGTCTTCCGCGGCACGGTGCAGCCGGCGACGAGCTTCGAGCCGTGTGACCCCACCAGCCCCACCTGCACCCTGGCCGTGGGCCGGGTGTTCTTCGGTGGGACCCGCCTCAACCTGCCGGCTACGGAGTTCGCGCCGCCCACGCCGCTGGCCTGCAGCACCGGCGACTACCCCTGCCGCTCCAGCTTCGACTCCATCCTCTACGCCCTCGGGGCGGCGACGGGCATGGCGGCCTACGACATCAACCTCGACCCGACCGCCGACGATGCCTACCGGATCTACCGCGACCAGCGGATCACCGCGGTGACGATGGCCGCGGACCCGGCCCAGAGCGGCGGCGCCCGAGTGCTGATCGACGAGGGGCAGGTGGGCGGGGCGACCCCGATCGCGCCTCCCCCGGCCGGGGTGCCTCCGAGCGTCACCACGGCCGGCACCGGCATCGTCGTCATGTCCCGGGACGCCAACTTCCCGCCGGCGGCGGTGCGGGTCGGCTCGTCGGTCTGCCAGTAGGAGCCCGGGCCTTCGTCACCCCGTGAACCACGGAGTGACGAAGGCCCCTTTCCGAGGGCGAGCGGCGGGTGTAACCTACTGTCCATGAGCGCGCGACAGGCTGTGGTCTGCCCCGCCTGCGGGGCGCGGAATCGCCCGTCATGGGAATTCTGCGCCCGGTGTGGCGACTCCCTCGAGGGTGCGACCCTCACGACCGAGCGCGACGACGAAGGGGTGGACGTCACCGCTGACGCCCCCCCGGTCTCCGGCGTTTCGTCGACCGTCGTCCTCGCCCTCACCCTGGTCGCGGTGGCCGTCTTCGCCGTCATGGCGTGGCGCTATGCCAGGGATGCCCCGCCTCCTTCGCAGCCGGATCCGAGGATGTTCACCATCGCCACCCTTCCCCCGCAGCTGCCGGACGTCGCCCCGCGTCCCCCCACCCCCGGCGCCGAGGAGCACGCCGAGGGGCGCCGCCTCGCGCGGGCCGGCGACCTCGAGGGCGCCCGCTCCCTGTTCGCGGCGGCGGTGGCCGCGGACGGATCGAACGCCGTCTACCGCACCGCCTACGGGCGGACGCTGTGGGACCTCGGGCAGCGTCAGCAGGCCCTGGCCGAGCTCGGCGTCGCCGCGCGCCTCGATCCCAACCGGGAGCTCGCCTACGCCCGGGCCCTCGACATCGCCGGGGACCGCTCGGCCGCGGTCAACGAGTACGAGGTGCTGCTTGCCCGGGACCCGATGTCGGCCGTGGTGCACGAGCACCTGGGACGGCTGCAGTACCGGTCGGGGAACTACGGAGAGGCCGTGCCGCATCTCGAGCAGGCGGTGGCGGGGCGTCCCAACGACCCGGTGCTGAGACAGGAGCTCGGATACGCCCTCGACGCCGCCGGCGAGAAGGCCCGGGCCGCCGAGGTCTACCGGGAGGTGCTGGCGGTCGCCCCGGAGGCGGTGATCTCGCGGGGTCTGCTCGCCGACAACCTCTACGCGCAGGGAGAGAAGGACGAGGCGATGGCGGTCGTCCAGGAGGGGCTGGACCGCACGCCGGAGGCCCCTCTCCTCCAGCGGCAGCTGGGCAGCCTGCTGGAGCGGAACGGACGACGAGCGGAGGCTGCCGCGGCATACCGGAGGTACGCCCAGCTGGCCCCGAACGCCTCGGACGCGCAGGAGCTCACGAAACGCGCCGCCCAGCTCGACGGGGGCACCGGGGGAGGGGGCACGCCATGAGCCGGCGTGGCACCAGCCTCGCACTGGCCGCCTTCGCCCTGCTGGCCCTCCCCGCCGTGAGCACCGCCCAGGGCATCGGCGACGCCGCGGCGCGGGCGCGCCAGGAGCGCGAGAGCCAGGGGAGTGAAGGGAAGAAGACGGCGCCCCGAAGCTACTCGAACGACGATCTCGAGGGCCTGGCCGAGCGCACCAACGAGGACAGCGAAGGCACGGTCTCGACCACGGGAGTGACGTCCTCGTCCGCGGGGCCGGCGGAGTCGCGCGGTCCGACGCGGGAAGAGGGGGGCGCTGGCGACCTGGAGCGGTTCGAGGAGGCGCTGACCCGGGCCCAGGGCCGAGTGCAGACGCTCGAGGCGCAGGTCGAGGATCTCCAGCAGCGCCTCAACCCCATGAGCACCACCTACGTCTACGGAGGGACCGGGGGACCGGTGGGTGCGACCCAGGCCGACGAGGAGCGGAGGGTGCGGCGGGAGCTCGCCGTGGCCGAGCGGCAGCTCGCTCAGGCGCGGGAGGCCGTGACCTCGGCCGAGAACGCCCTCGCTCGGGCGCGGCGCGCCGGGCCGGTGCGGGAAGAAGGCTACTGAGAGCCTGCCGCGACCCGTGGCCGACATCCTGATCGTCGAGGACAAGGAGTCCCTCCGTACCATGCTGCGGAGGACGCTGGAGTCTGGGGGCTTCGCGGTCGACGAGGCCGCCGACGCCTACGAGGCCCGGCGGCGGATCCAGGGGACGCGCTACCGCGCCGTCCTCACCGACCTGAAGCTGCCGGCGGGGAGCGGCTTCGACGTGCTCCAGGCGGCGCGAGACGCGGATGCGGAGATGCCGGTCATCGTCATGACCGCGTACGGCACCGTGGAGGAAGCGGTGCGGGCGATGAAGGAGGGCGCCACCGACTTCCTCACCAAGCCGGTGGACACCGACCACCTGCTCCTTCTCCTGGATCGGGCGGTGGAGAGGCGCCGGCTGCTGACCGAGCTGGTTCTGCTCCAGGAGGAGCACCAGCGGCGCTTCGGCCTCCCCGAGGTCCTCGGCGAGGACCCGGCCCTGAAGGAGGCGATGATGGCCCTGCAGCGGGCCGCGGTGACGGACACGACGGTGCTCGTCCTCGGGGAGAGCGGCACCGGCAAGGAGCTGATGAGCCGGGCGCTGCACCAGCTCTCACCCCGCGCCAAGGGCCCCTTCGTGGCCATCAACTGCGCGGCCATTCCCGAGAACCTTCTCGAGAACGAGCTGTTCGGCCACGAGAAGGGGGCCTTCACCGGCGCCGGCGCGCGGAAGGTGGGCAAGGCGGAGCTGGCCCACGAGGGGACCCTGTTCCTGGATGAGATCGGCGACCTCCCGCTTCCCCTCCAGGGGAAGATCCTCCGTCTCGTGCAGGAGCGCCAGTTCGAGCGGGTGGGAGGGTTGCAGACCCTCACCGTGGACGTGAGGGTGGTGGCCGCCACCAACCGTGACCTTCGGGAGCTGGTGAACGAGAACCTCTTTCGCGAAGACCTCTATTTCCGGCTCTCCGTATTCCCGATCGAGATCCCGCCGCTGCGCCGTCGCCGCCGTGACGTGCAGCTTCTCGCCGAGGTCTTCGTCGGGCGTCTCGCCCGCGAGATGGGCCGTCCGGGTCTCTCCCTGTCCGAGGGAGCGAAGCAGTCGCTTGCCGAGCACTCGTGGCCCGGCAACGTCCGTGAGCTCCAGAACTGCCTCGAGAGGGCGGTGATCCTCTGCGACGGAACCACCATCGAGCCCACTCACCTGCGCCTCGACCCGCCGGTCCGCTCGGGGCCCACCCTGTCCGACGTCGTCGACCTCTCGGGCCCGCTGCCCGAGGTCGCGAAGCGGGTGGTGGCGAGGGCGGAAGAGGAGGCCATTGCCCTGGCTCTCCGGGAGACCGAGGGCGATCGTGTCGCCGCCGCCGAGCGACTCGGGGTGAGCCTGTCGACGCTCAACCGTCGCCTCCGCAAGGCCGAGGCCGAGGCGGACGGCTAGGGAACCGAGCGCCGACACGGCGCTCATGTCCTTCGCCTGCGCAGCCGGCCGCAGGCCGGTTCAATCCCGCCAAGGACACGTTCGCCGCCACGTGCTCGTGTCCCTGGCCAAGGCGGCCGGCCGCAGGCCGGTTCAATCCTCCGAGTGACCCGTCCGCCGGGTCAGCCCCGCTTCCTCCACTTCGAGCGCTGGTTGGCGGGGAGGATGCGCTTGCGCAGGCGGATGGCCGTGGGCGTGACCTCCACGAGCTCGTCGTCGGCGATGAACTCCAGTGCCTGCTCGAGGTTCAGCGGGCGCGGGGGCGTGAGGCGGATGGCCTCCTCGGCCGTCGAGGAGCGCATGTTCGTGAGCTTCTTCGGCTTGGTCACGTTGACGTCGATGTCGTCCGCGCGCGAGTTCTCACCGGCGATCATCCCCTCGTAGACCGACGTGCCGGGCCCCAGAAAGAGCTCGCCGCGGTCCTCGAGGTTCGACAGGGCGTAGGCCGTCGTCTCCCCGGCCCGGTCGGCCACGAGCACCCCGGTCTGTCGCCTGAGGACCTCGCCCTGCCACTCTACCCAGCCTTCGAGGAGGCTGTTCATGACCGCGGTCCCCCGGGTGTCGGTCAGCAGCTCGGTCCGAACCCCGATGAGCCCGCGGGTGGGCACGTGGAAGTCGATGCGGACCCGACCCGACCCGTGGTTCACCATCTTCACCATCTTGCCCTTGCGCAGGGCCATCTTCTCGAGTACGACCCCCATGTACGTCTCGGGGACGTCGATGGAGAACAGCTCCAGGGGCTCCCGTCGCACTCCGTCTTCCTCGCGGGTGAGCACCTGGGGGTTGGAGACGCCCATCTCGAATCCCTCGCGGCGCATGGTCTCGATGAGGATCGCCAGCTGCAGCTCGCCGCGGCCGAGCACCTTGACCGAGTCGGCGCTCCCCGCGGCCTCCAGCCGAATCGAGACGTTGGTCAGCAGCTCCTTCTCCAGGCGCTCCCGGATGTTGCGCGAGGTGACCCACCGGCCCTCGCGGCCGGCGAAGGGCGAGTTGTTCACGGAGAACACCATGGCGATGGTGGGCTCGTCGATGTGCAGGGGGGGAAGGGGGGACGGGTCGTCCGCGGAGGTCACCGTCTCCCCGATCTGGATCCCCTCGAAGCCGGCGAGGGCCACGATCTCGCCGCACTCCGCCTCCTCCGCCGCGACCCGCTCGAGCCCGTCGAAGATGTGAAGCTTCGTCACCCGGGTCGTTTCCAGGCTCCCGTCGCGCTTGGCCACCGCGACCGTGTCCCCGACCCGGACCCGGCCCGAGAAGACCCGGCCGATGGCGAGGCGGCCCAGGTAGTCGCTGTAGTCGAGGTTCGCGATCAGGAGCTGGAGGGGCCCCTCGGGATCGCCCGCCGGTGCCGGCACGTGGGTCACGAGGGCCTCGAACAGCGGGCGCAGGTCCTCACCCGGGCCGTCCGGGTCGGCCCTCGCGATGCCGTCCTTCGCGTTGGCGTAGAGAACCGGGAACTCCAGCTGGTCCTCGGTGGCGTCGAGGTCGATGAACAGATCGTAGAGCTCGTCCAGGACGGCCTTGGGTCGGGCATCGGGCCGGTCGATCTTGTTGATGACCACGAGGGGGGGGAGGCGAGACTCGAGGGCCTTGCGGAGCACGTATCGCGTCTGGGGTAGGGGACCCTCGGAGGCGTCCACGAGGAGCATCACGCCGTCGACCATCTTGAGCGCGCGCTCGACCTCGCCCCCGAAGTCGGCGTGGCCCGGGGTGTCGACGATGTTGATCTTGGTGCCGCCGTAGTGAACAGCGGTGTTCTTCGCGAGAATCGTGATGCCCCGCTCGCGCTCGAGGTCCCCCGAGTCGAGGACGCGCTCGCGGACGTCCTGGTTCTCGCGGAAGGCGCCACTCTGACGTAGGAGCGTGTCCACGAGCGTCGTCTTGCCGTGGTCGACGTGGGCGATGATGGCGACGTTGCGCAGGCTCATCTTCGGGTCACGGGCGGAGAAGGAGGGCGGTGAGGACCACCGAAGAGACCGCCAGGGCGGTGGTCAGCAGGTCGGCGGCCCGGGCCAGACGGCCGGGGACCTCGCTCGAGGTCCGAGGCAACCCCAGGGGGACGAAGGCCAGGACCGCGAGGAAGGGGAGCTTGACGTAGAGGTAGGTGAACTCCATGTGGGCGATGCTGTGAACCACGAGGAAGCAGGCGGCCACCAGGGTCGTCGTGAGGAGGGGACCCTTGCGGGAGCGGAGTGCCGAGAGAATGCCCACGACGCTGAGCGCCCCGAGGGCGCCGGACAGAAGAGCGAAGGCCCGGCCCAGGCGCACGGATCCCAAGCGGGGCTGGCGGCCCGCTTCGAACCAGGTCTGCTGGACGGCCACGTCCGTCGTCTGCAGATAGCGGAACAGGCGCAGGTAGACGGTGTTGGTGTCGAGCATGAGCGATCGGAAGGACCGGGCAACGTTGCCAAGATACACCATGGGCTGCCGACGGAGATTGGCGAGGGCCTCGCGCCGGTAGGCCTGCTCGGTCTCGGCGTTGAACTTCACGTACGTGAGCAGATCGTACTCCGGCTGACCGCTCACCAGGCGGTGCACCCTGAGGATGTCGGATCCGATCGCGAACCAACGGTACGAGTCGGGCTGGACCGGCAGGGGACGCAGCGTCGCGGCCCAGACGTTCGCCCAGCCCTGAAGGTTGACGGGCACGAAACGCCCCGAGACGGCCCAGTTGCGGGCCGTCCAGGGACCGATGGTCGCGACCATGCCGAGGCAGAAGATGGCTGTCGCGGCGCCCGCCGATCGAAAGCTCGAGCGCGGTCGTCGGAGGAGGAGCAGGGCAAAGACGAACGGGGGCAGGAGGAGGGTCACCGGGCGAACGAGGGTGACCAGCCCCCACACGATGCCGGCGCCGACCATGGGCAGGCGACGACCCGGCCACCGCGACGTCGCGTGGTCGAGGGCCCAGAGGCCGGAGACGAGGGCGAGGATGTGGACCACGGCGTACTGACGCAGTCCGACCAGGGTGAGGCTCAACGGGTTGGCCCCGAGGACGAGCCCGGCCGCGAAGGCCTGGGGCCAGGGGACGCTCTGCGCCAGCCAGAGGAAGAGCAGAACCGAGGCGGCGGCGAGGGCGACGGCCTGGGCGGAGTACACCAGGGGGGCCGCGCGATCGACGTAGGCCACGGTGACCACGCGGGGCGGGCCGGCGATGAGCAGCGGGACCGCGATGAAGGCGGGGTAGCCGGGGGGCCGCAGGAGCCAGGGCTCGTCCTCGAGGCCGATCGTCCCGTGGACCGCGAGGTTGGCACCCAGAATGTCCCACTCGTCGGTGAGGCCCCCCAGCAGGCCGAGCTGGCGGCGCTGGCTCAGGGAGAAGGCGGAGAAGGCGAGAACGAGGAAGGCCAGGGCCAGGGCGCGCCCCCGGCGCTTCTCCGGGTCGAGCCGGGTCTCCCGCCCGCCGTCCTCGGGGGCGGCCATCACCTTCCCGCCACCCGGCGGTAGTCCGCTGGGGTGTTGACGCCGAGCAGGCAGCCAGCGTCGCCCTCGACCTCGACCACTCGCGTCCGATGCTCGGCGAGGACCGCGCGGGCCCCGAGATTCGCCGGGGCCGCCCGCAGCGAGCCGAAGGCGTCGCGACTGAACCCGCCGGGGTGGCCACGCCGCCCCCCGTGAACGGGAACCGCCACGAGGGCACCCTGGTGCAGGGCGGTCACCACCCGATCGACCGTCTCCGACGCGATGACGGGGTGGTCCACCGGATGGAGCAGGATCCCGTCCGCGCCCCGTGACTCGGCCTCGTCCAGGCCGCACCACACGGAGGACAGCATGCCCTCCCGCCAGATCTCGTTCTCCACGACGACCACGCCTTCCGGCAGGCGGGCCTCGGCGCGCACCCGCTCTGCCTCCGCGCCGATGACCGCCACCACCGCGGCAACGCGCGGGCGGGCGACAAGGCTGCAGATGTGGGCGAGGAACGAGGTGTCGCCTATCGGGAGGAGGGCCTTGGGGCCGCCCATACGACGGCCTTCCCCGGCAGCGAGCACGACCGCGATCACCCTCACCGACGGTCCGCGCTCACGCCGAGGCGCGGGTGGCGAGGCGCGTGGAGAGCCACGCGAGGCCGTAGACCGCGAGGACGAGCAGCCAGATGGCCCGCATCCCGGTGGCCATCGAGACGTACTCCAGGAGCCCGCCCGCCATCGCACCCACCAGGTTCACTCCGAGGGGGTAGCCCGTGACCGGCTCGCGCCCGAACAGGTGGCTGAAGCACAGGGCGGCGCAGAAGACCGGCACGCCGATGAGGAGGGCGGCGGCGACGGCCCGGCCGCCGGCGCCCACCGCGAAGAGCGAGGAAACCGGGAAGGCGTAGTTCACCGCGAGGGCCGCGATCAGCCCCCCCCACGCCAGCGAGAGGGAGGGCGCCCGGCGACGGAGGACGAGGGCGTTGGCGAGGAAGATGGTCAGGAGCACCGAGGCGAACACGACGGCGTTGACCAGCCACGTGCTGCCGAAGAGGAGCGCCAGTCGCACCACCGCGCTCGACTCCATGAGGGTGAAGCCCATCCCCAGGAACAGGTAGTTGGCGTGCAGGCCGGTGACGGGGTGGATCCGACGGAGCAGCAGGAAGACCCCGAGCACGAGCACGGCCACCGCCCCGAGTAGCCGCAGGTAGATGGGGGCGATGGTGGGATGCTCGACGTAGAGATAGGGCCAGTCGTCGGTGGAAGGACGACCGGCCCCGAGGCGTGCCGCGGTCGCGAGATCGCCCCGCACCGCGTCCACGTCCCGCGAGGCGATGAGCGTGGTGTTGAACAGCGCCCGGTCGCTCTCGATGGTGATCCGGCTCCGGTCGCCGAACGCGGCGCGAATGGTCGCGTAGAGCCGGGCGTAGAGCCAGTCCCGGTAGACCGAGTAGTAGACGACGAGCAGGCCCCCCTCGGCCAGGCGCTCGCGCGCGTCCACGAGGGCCTCGCGGGTGTAGACGTAGTTCTCGAGACGGAGATTGCCGTGACCGCTCAGAAGGACCTGCGAGTCCAGGGTCCCGAAGACGACGAGGTCGAAGGTCTCTCGGGAGGACCGGAGATAGTGACGGGCGTCGTCGACCACGGCCTCCACGCGGGCGTCGTCGTAGGGAGCGGAGGTGTTGAGCTCGCGCCCGATCTCCAGGATCACCGGGTCGATCTCCACCGCCACCACCCTCGACACCCCCTCTCGGAGAGCCACCACCACGTCGTTGCCGGTGCCGGCGCCGAGGACGAGAACCGACTCGGGCCGGCGTCCGTGAAGCTCACGGAAGAGCTCGTAAGGCTTGCGCCACTTGGCCAGAACCGCGGCCTGCACCCGGCGCGACGCCTCGTCCTCCGTGGTGAAGTCGAAGGCGAACTGGTGAATGCTCGAGTTCACGAAGACCGACAGGCCAGCCGGGGTCGGGTGGTACTGGACGAAGTAGTATGGGCTCCACTGCGAGGGCAACGGGGAGCGGGCAAAGACGAGGAAGACGAGCCCCGAAGCCAGGAGGGCCACGCGCTCCCAGCGGGTGCGCGCGAGGACGACGGCGGCGAGGGCCGAGACGCCGGCGATCCAGGCCCAGGGGGGGAGCCGCAGGAAGGCGGCCAGGGCGAAGAGCACCGTCCCCAGGAGGCTCCCGGCGATGTCCCAGCCGTAGGCCACGAGGCGAGGATGCCGGTCCATGGCCCGGGCCAGGGCCTGTCCGAGGGCCACGAAGGGCAGCGCGGAGCTGACGAAAGCGGCGAGGGCCGCGGGCAGGAGAGGGAGCCGGAGGGCCTGGCCCGGCAGGCGTTCGTTGCCCAGCCAGAAGTGCACGGTGTTCGACGCCTCGTAGACGACGAGCCCCCGTCCGACGAGGATGAAGACGAAGACCAGGCCCAGCCCCCCGGGAAGCAGCCAGCGGAGCGACCCGCGCTCCTGGAGGATGCAGCCGAGGCCGAGGCCGAAGAACGAGGCCATCAGCACGAGGTTGGTGAAGTAGGAGATGACCCGCACCTCCGCCGGGATCTGTCGGATGAGGGCGAGCTCGAGGCTCAGGATGATGAACGAGAGGAGAGCGATGCGCCAACGGGGGAGAGCCGTGAGAGCCGGCTGCTCGGAAGAGGGATCGCGGGCGCCCAAGTTGGAGCGAGGGTCTCACGGGCCTGGGTGCGCGTCAAGGGCGGATGTCCCATTGACGCTCTCACGGCGCCCCGCCTATCATCTTCGCCGAAGAGAGGAGTTCCGCTTTGCCAACTCGAATCATCATCATGGGGGCTGCCGGCCGAGACTTCCACAACTTCAACACCGTCTTTCGGGACGACGCCTCGAGCGAGGTCGTGGCGTTCACTGCCACCCAGATCCCGGACATCGACGACCGGCGATACCCGCCGGAGCTGGCCGGGCCGCGGTACCCCGAGGGCGTCCCGATCCACGCGGAGGAGGACCTGCCGCGGCTGATCCACGACCTGCGCGCGGATCAGGTGGTCTTCGCCTACAGCGATGTCTCCCACGAGACGGTCATGCACAAGGCCTCCCTGGTGCTGGCCTGCGGCGCGGACTTCCGCCTGATCGGGCCCGCCTCGAGCAGCATCAAGTCCAGGGTGCCGCTGGTGAGTGTCTGTGCCGTCCGCACCGGCAGCGGGAAGAGCCAGACCACTCGCCGGGTTCTGCGCATCCTCCGGGCCAAGGGGCGACGGGCGGTGGCCATACGTCATCCCATGCCCTACGGCAACCTGGTCGCGCAGAAGGTGCAGCGCTTCGCCACTCTCGAGGACCTCGACAAGCACGACTGCACCATCGAGGAGCGGGAGGAGTACGAGCCCCACATCGCCGAAGGGGGCGTGATCTACGCCGGCGTCGACTACGGGGCCATTCTGGCCGAGGCCGAGAAGGAGGCCGACGTCATCGTCTGGGACGGCGGGAACAACGACCTGCCCTTCTACGTGTCGGACCTGGAGATCGTCGTGGTGGATCCCCACCGCCCGGGCCACGAGCGGACCTATCACCCCGGGGAGGCGAACCTCAGGCGCGCCGACGTGGCGGTGATCAACAAGATCGACTCCGCCCCTCCCGAGGGGGTCGAAGCCGTCCGTCGCTCCATCCACGAGCTCAGCCCGAAGGCGGTGGTCGTCGAGGCCGCGTCGCCCCTCTTCGTGGATCAGCCGGAGAAGATCCGGGGCCAGCGCGTCCTCGCCATCGAGGATGGCCCCACTCTCACCCACGGCGAGATGAAGTACGGGGCCGGGGTCCTGGCTGCCCAGCGTCACGGCGCGGCGGAGCTCGTCGACCCACGTCCCTATGCGGTGGGTCGCCTGAAGGAGACCTTCGAGCTCTACCCGGAGATCGGGACGCTTCTTCCCGCGATGGGGTATGGCGAGGAGCAGATGAAGGACCTGGGGGAGACCATCGCGCGAACGCCGGCCGACGTGGTCCTCGTGGCGACTCCCATCGACCTGCGCCGCATCGTCAAGATCGACAAGCCGGCCCTGCGGGTGCACTACGAGCTGCAGGAGATCGGCAAGCCCGACCTCGAGGACGTGCTGGCGAGGTTCTGAGGAGCACCCATGGCCCGGAGACACTTCCTCTCGCTCAAGGACTGGTCGCGCGAGCAGATCGAGGGTCTCTTCGACCTCGCGGCGGGCATGAAGGCCGACCCCGGAGCCTGGTCGGAGGCCCTGAAGGGCCGGTCATTGGCGATGGTCTTCCAGAAGCCCTCGACCCGGACCCGGGTCTCCTTCGAGGTGGGGATGTTCCAGCTCGGGGGGCAGGCCCTCTTCCTCGGGGCCAACGACATTCAGCTCCACCGGGGGGAAACGGTGGGGGACACCGCCGCCGTCCTCTCCCGCTACGTGGACGGGATCATGGCCCGTGTCTTCGCCCACCAGGACGTGCTCGACCTCGCGCGTCACGGCACGGTCCCGGTGATCAACGGCCTCTCCGACCTCCTGCATCCGTGCCAGGCCCTCGCCGACTACTTCACCCTGCGCGAGCGCCGGGGCCAGGTGAGCGGGCTCAAGATGGCCTACATCGGAGACGGAAACAACGTCTGCCACGCGCTGATGTTCGGGGCGGTCAAGCTCGGCTGTCCCATGAGCGTGGGCTGTCCCAAGGGGCACGAGCCCAACAAGCTCATCTCCAAGAGCGCGGCCCGGGAGGCCCAGAAGCTCGGGTCACCGGCTCCCGAGGTCACCAACGATCCCATGGCCGCGGTGGCGGGGGCGGACGTGGTCTACACCGACGTGTGGGCCTCGATGGGCCAGGAGGCCGAGCACAAGCAGCGGCTGGAGATCTTCCAGGGGTACAAGGTGACCCCGGAGATGATGGCGGCGGCGAAGCCCGAAGCCGTCTTCATGCACTGTCTGCCCGCCCACCGCGGTGAGGAGGTCGACGCCGCGGTCATCGACGGACCCCAGTCCGTCGTGTTCGACGAGGCCGAGAACCGCCTGCATGTCCAGAAGGCGGTCCTCGTGACCTTGATGGGCGGCGTGGGGCCCCGCTAGCCCTCGCGGGCGGCCATCGTTCTGAGGGCTCTCCGGATCTCGGGACGGGTGACGTCGTCGCGGACGACCACTCGGCCGACTGTGGTCGGGAGCACGAACACCACGCGCCCACCCTTGACCTTCTTGTCGCGGCCGAGGGCGTCGATGAGCTCCGGCGTGGGGAGATCCGAGAGCCGCGGCCGTGGTCCGATGCGGTCGACGGCATCGGCGATGATCTCGAAGGTCCGGCGCGAGAGCAATGCCCGCTCCCGGGCGATCGCCGCCGCGCCGACCATCCCCCAGCCCACCGCCTCGCCGTGGGTGAAGCGCCGGTACCGCGTCACCGATTCCAGCGTGTGGCCCAGGGTGTGCCCGAGGTTGAGCACCCGTCGCAGCCCGCCCTCGCGCTCGTCGCGCTCCACGATGTCGGCCTTGATCGCGCAGGCGGAGGCGATGGCACTCTCGACGCCTCCGGCGGCCCAGCCCCCCAGCCCCGCCGGGGCCTCCAGCAGGGTCGCGAAGAGGTCTCGGTCTCCCAGGACCGCACACTTGAGGACCTCGTAGGCCCCCGCCCGCAGCTCGCGCAGGGGAAGCGTGGCGAGGACGGCAGGGTCGGCCACCACCGCCCGGGGCTGGTGGAACGCCCCGATCAAGTTCTTGGCCGCGGGGTGGTTGATCCCGACCTTCCCGCCCACCGAGCTGTCGACCATCGACAGGAGCGTGGTGGGGAGGCCCACCCAGTCGACCCCGCGCATGTAGGTGGCGGCGGCGTAGCCGGCCAGGTCGCCCACCACCCCGCCGCCCAGGGCGACCACCAGGCCGTCGCGCCCGAGCCGGGCCGCGAGGAACGCCTCGTACAGGCCCTCCAGGGTCTTCCGGCCCTTGAACCGCTCCCCGTCCGGGACGAGGGTGACGTGAAGCCGGCCGAGGGCCCGCAGGCCCTTCTCGACCGCCTTCCCGTGGAGGTCGAAGACGCGGCGGCTGGCCACCAGGACCGCCGTGCGCCCCCGCAGGGGGGAGAGCACCTCCGGCAGGCGTCCCAGGAGCCCCGGGCCCACGGACACGATGTAGCGGCGGGCGCCCAGCTCGACAGGTATCTGGCGCATCGCGCGAGGATAGCACTCCTGGTCTTTCTGGTAGACTGGCCGCTTTGATGGTGGACGATCGTCCCCAACCGTCATCGTCGGCGTGATCGTGGCCTCGATCGCGTCGTTGCTCTTCATCCCCGAGGGCTCAGGAGGAGCCTCGCAGAACATGGAAAACGATCGCGTCCTGAAGGAGATCACCCCCAAGAGCAAGGACCACTCCCAGTGGTACCTCGACGTCGTGCTCAAGGCCGACATGGCCGACTACGGCCCGGTCAAGGGGTGCATGATCATCAAGCCGTACGGCTACTCGGTCTGGGAGACCATGCAGCGGGACATGGACCGGCGGATCAAGGAGACCGGCCACGTCAACGCCTACTTCCCCCTGCTGATCCCCAAGACCTTTCTGGAGAAGGAGAAGGAGCACGTGGAGGGCTTCTCTCCGGAGTGCGCCTGGGTGACGATCGGCGGGGGAGAAGACCTCGAGGAGCCCTTGGCGATCCGTCCCACCTCCGAGGCCATGATTTGCTCGATGTACGCCAAGTGGGTCCAGTCGTGGCGCGACCTGCCGGTGCTCATCAACCAATGGTGCAACGTCGTTCGCTGGGAGAAGGTAACGCGCCCCTTCCTCCGGACCACCGAGTTCCTCTGGCAGGAGGGCCACACCCTGCACGAGACCGAGGAGCAGGCGGAGGAGGAGACCCTCCAGATGCTCGAGGTGTACCGGAGCTTCTCCGAGGAGTTCCTGGCCATGCCCGTGGTCCAGGGGCGGAAGAGCGAGAGCGAGAAGTTCGCGGGGGCACTCCGGACCTATGCCATCGAGGCCCTCATGGGCGATGGCAAGGCGCTCCAGGCCGGGACCAGCCACAACCTGGGCCAGCACTTCGCCACCGCCTACGGCATCGAGTACCTGGACCGGGATCAGGAGCGGGCCAAGCCCTGGTCCACGTCGTGGGGCACCTCGACCCGCATGATCGGGGGACTCGTCATGACCCACGGCGACGATGCCGGGCTCATCCTGCCCCCGAAGGTGGCTCCCTACCAGGTGGTGATCGTGCCCATCCCGCCCCGGAAGGGGGGCGACTGGAACGAGACCATCCTCCCCAGGGCCCGGGAGGTGGCGGCGGTGCTCAGGGATTCCGGGATCCGTGTCCACCTTGACGACCGCGACCAGTTCCAGACCGGGTACAAGTACTCCGACTGGGAGATGCGGGGGGTGCCCTACCGATTGGAGATCGGCCCGAAGGACGTGGCCAAGGAGCAGTGCGTCCTGGTCCGGCGAACCGATCGCCACAAGGACTTCGTCCCCCTGACCGGCGTGGCGCAGCGCCTCGGTGAGCTACTCGACGAGCTGCAGAGCGACCTCTTCGACCGGGCGAAGCGTTTCCGGGAGGAGAACACCACGCGGGTCTCGTCCTACGACGACTTCAAGGAGGTCATGCGCACGAAGCGCGGCTTCATCCTCGCCGGCTGGAACGGTGACCCCACCGTGGAGGCCCGCATCAAGGAGGAGACGAAGGCCACCGTGCGCATCATCCCGATGGACGGCGGCCGCGAGGTCCCCTGCGTCGTGACCGGGGAGAAAGGCCGGGAGGTCTACTTCGCCCAGGCGTACTAGCAGCTAGGCCGACCGCGCCGGCTGACGATTCCATTTCAGCCAGTAGCGTCCGATGTCGCCGGCGAGATCCAGGAAGCGGTCGAACTCCACGGGCTTCACCAGGTAGCTGTTGGCGTGGCTGGCGTACGCCCGCTCCATGTCGGCGTCCGCGTGGGAGGTGGTGAGGACGACCACCGGGATGTCGGCCAGGCCAGGCGACCGCTTGACCTCGTCCAGGACCTGGAACCCGCTCAGTCTCGGGAGGCGCAGGTCGAGGAGGATCAGGTTCGGACGGGGGCTCTTCGTCGGGTCGGACCACTCGTCGCGGCGGAACAGGTAGCTGAGGGCCTGCTCCCCGTCGGGGACGACCACCAGTGACGCCCGGACGTCGTGCTCGGCGAAGCTCCGCCGGATCAGGACGACGTGATCCCCATTGTCCTCGACCAGCAGAATGGTCGTGGGGCGATCGGCCTGAGCGATCATGGTGCCCGTTTCTACCAGATTCGGACGCCGCCGCCAATCAGGGGGGAAGGACCTCGAACTCTCCCGAGAGATCTGGGACCTGGCGGTCCTGGTAGTTGGGGAGGACCGCCACCAGGGTGTAGCGGCCGGGCGGGAGCTTCTCCGTGTCGATCCACCCGACAAAGCGGATGATGCCGTTCTCGGGGTCGGGGAAGGGCTGCCCGCCCGCCCTCACCTCGCCGGGCTCCACCCAGTCCTGCCCGCGGAGCAGTCCCAGCTGCATCCCGGCCTCCGCCGCCTCGAAGTCTTCCGCGGCGGCGTTGTACAGATGGAAGGCGCAGTAGACGACGTGTCCCTGACGGATGACCCGGACGGGCTCCGGCGTCAGCCTCAAGTCGCCCATCGCCAGAGGGTCGCCCAGAGGGCCCGAGGCCGCGTCCGCCTCGTCCCTCGCCTCCCCGGAGGGATCGTCCCGTGGTCCCGCCTGGCGCGTGAGGAGCAGCGAGCTCGGGACCGATGATCCGGCAAAGCTGGGCACGTCCAGCGCTTCCTCGTAGCTCCCCAGGCGCCCGGAGCGATCGTCCCGGAAGACGACCTTCAACGTGTACGGTCCCGGGGGCACGTCGATCCGGCCGTTGAACGCCAGATAGAGCGTCGGATCGTCGGCCGCTGCCTCCAGGGACTCCCATCCGACTTCGGGCCGGAGCTCCTGCTCGAGCACGACGGGCATCGACTCCCGGATCCGGCTCCTGAGCCTGAGGAGGACCGTCGTCTCCGGGTCGGGCCTCTTGCCCTTCCTCGCGACCAGGTTCCCGGGACGGACACCGGTGCTGAACACCACCGCGGTCCGGTCCTCGGGAGCAGCGAAGTAGCTGACGCTCGTCGCCACCGGAAAGTCGGTCGGTGTCTGCGAGAGCAGGGCCCGGTACAGCGTGGCCGATTTCTCCTTCTCCGACTGGTGATCGAAAGGCTTGCGCTCGTAGTACCCCCGGGGTGCCCGCACCTCGATTCCGGGCCGGCTCACCGACACCCGCAGCTTGCGAAAACGTCCTTCCTCCCGTGGGTTCCGGGGGGCGTACCCGAGGACGTAGTAGCGGGACGATTCCTCGAGGATGCTCTGGAGGATGGCGCCCGTGTCGTTGGAGTCGACGACAGAGCGTCCGCCGGTGCTGCGAGCGAGCGTCACCAGGCCGTTGACCTCCTGCTTGCGGGCCTCGGGAAGGCCGAGGGCATCCCGAGGTGGCCGTGGGCCCGCCACGGCCCAGGCATCCTGCACCCTGCGCTCCTCGACCGGAACCCTGGCCTCCAGACCGCGGGAGTCGAGCGTGAAGAAGCTCACCCGGTGGCGGAGGGCGGCCGCGGTGATCTCGGCCAGCAGATCCGCGTGGCCGACCTCCAGGAACAGGCCCGAGCGGTAGAGCAGGATCATCTTCTTCCCGGGGAAGGCTCCCATCCGCTCGATGAGATCCAGGTAGCGGAGCAGGGCCAATCGTCCGAAGAAGATGATCTGGCGGTCGATCCGTTCCACCGAGAGCATCCCTCGGATGTCGTCGATGGAGGTCTCCACGGTCCCCGCCACCTCCGCGGCCGGCTCCCGGATCAGCCCGACGAACGCCGGCAGGATGGCGTCCTGGCGCCGGAGACCCAGCAGCACCTCGCGCTCGAAGGTCAGATCCTCGTGGTAGGCCAGGAGAGGGTCGACGACCGCTCCCTGGTCGTTGAAGGGCTCGCCCACCATCCGGTCGAGGGTGGCCAGCAGCAGCTCTCGACTGTCGGTGAAGGGGAGGCCGGCCAGGGAAACGAAGAACTTGTCGGGCAGGTGCGCGAGGAAGTCCCTCAACGGGCCCGCCACGTGGACGAACTCGGTGGGATTCGCGACCTCGGGCGCGATGTAGAGCCATGTGTACTGCGAGGGGGAGGGGGCCTCGGCCGCCAGGGCGTCCGGCTCCACGGCCTCCACGCGCGCCGCCTCCGGGCCCGGCCCGGCCACGTACTCGAAGAGCTCGATCTCCTGTCTCTGGCCGTCCTCCTCGACGACGAAGTCCTCTCTCCGGAGGTCGCTCACGGGCACGTCGCCTTCGCCCGTGGCCCGGACCTCGATCTGGACCAGCTCGATCTGGGTGGGGAAGGTCGGGGGGACCTGGGCGCGCGCCGCGACGACGGCGCCCAGCAGCGCGAGCCCGACGGCGAGGGGGGGCCTCATGGGGGTTCTTCCGCTCATTGTAAGCCCGGAGGAATGCCCCTCTCACTCCAGGGCGTAGCGCACCCGGGCCACCGCGGTCGACGTGCGCTCCCCCTCGGCGTGGAGGGCCAGGAAGACCTGGACGAAGGCGCCGCTCGCCGGAGGTGTGATCGTGGCCTCCAGTGTGACCTCTCCGCGGCCCCGCTCCACGGAGGCCCGGGGCTGGGGCCGGACGAGAGTGCCGCCGCTCGCGTCCTGGGGGGCGAGGAACACGGTGCCCCGGTTCGCGCTCCAGAGGTCGAAACTCACCGTGAGCATGATCCGGACCTCGCGCCCTCGGGCCAGTGCCTTCGCCGGCGAGGGGGCGATGCGCACGATCTCGATCTGGTCGGTCGGAGGGGGAGCGGAGTCCACGGTGGCGTTCGTCGTCCTGGGGGCGCCGACACGGAGGGCGGCGCTCACGTGATCCTCCGCCGCCCCGCCGGCGCCGGCGGCGTCGAGCAGGCGGGCCAGGCGGAGGTGAGCGTCCTCCCGCCTCCAGTCCGGGAGCGAACGGGAGTCGACGGCCAGCTCGAGCTCCCGACGAGCCTCTTCCTCGCGGCCCTGGTCGAGGAGGACCCGGGCCAGGAAGTAGAAGGAGTTCCCGTCGTCGGACCGCTTGCGGATGGCGGCGCGCAGATGCTCCTCGGCTTGCCGTGAATTGCCGAGCTCGAACTCGCTCCTTCCCAGCATGTAGTGGGCGCCGCTTCCGGCCTCCCCCTTCGCCACGTATGGCTCGAGCAGCGACACCGCCTCGGCGTAGTTCTCCTCGCCGAAGGCGAGTCGGCCGAGCTCGTAACGCGAGAGGAGGAACTCCGGGTCGAGCTCGAGGGAGCGCCGGAAGTGTCCACGCGCCTGCTCTGTGTTCCTCTCGCCGGTCGCCACGCGGCCGAGCCAGTAGTGGATCCTCGGCTCCCGTGGCTTCTCTTCCTCCGCGCGTCGCAGGAGCGCGCGAGCCATGTCGTACCGGCCGGTGCGGAAGTAGGCCTGTGCCTGCTCGATCAGGTCGCCGGCCCGAACCCTCCGGGGCTGCCCACCGCCCTCCCGGACAAGGGCCTCGACGGCCTCGACATCGATCCCGCCCTTCTTGGCCAGCTGGATCTTCTCGAACGCCTCCTCGGTGTCGCCGGAGAGGAAGTAGACCTCCGCCATGTCGCGCAGGGTGAACGCCGACAGGGTCCGGCGTTTCTCGAACGGCTCGACGAGCTCCCGGGCCTCTTTGCCCTGACCCTGCCGGGCCAGCGCCAGGGCGAGCTTGGCTCGCGCCTCGTCGTGGGTCTCGCGCAGCCGGAGCACCTCACGGAACGAGGCCTCCGCCGCTCCGGGCCTGTCGGCAGCGAGATAGGTGAGGCCGGTGTTGAAGTGGGTGTCCACGTGGTCGGGGGCGAGCTCCTGGGCCCGTCCGAAGGACTCGAGGGCCTCGTCGAAGCGTCCTGCGGCGGCGTAGACGCTGCCGAGGGTGTTGTAGGCCTCGGCCAGGGAGTCGTCCCGCTGGAGGGCGGTCCGCAGCGGCGGCTCGGCCAGATCCAGGTCTCCGGACTTGAGGTACGCTGCCCCAAGGAGCGCGCACGACCGGGCATCCTCCGTGGGCGGGCGGCAGCTCGGCCGCAGCAGGACCGAGGCATCCGCCCAGCGCTCGACCAGGAAATACGCCTGCGCCAGCACGTAGCGGGTCTGGACCGTCAGCTCGTTCTTCTCGGCCCACGTCTCGAGCTCGGGGATGATCGCGTGTCGAATGATGTCCCGGCTCTGCTCGGGGGCGATCCGAACCGCTCTTCGAAACTCCTCGAGGGCATCCTCGACCTCGCCGACCGACATGTGCAGGTAGGCGATCCGGATGGCGGTGTCGGGATCGTCCTCCCGGCGCAGGGGGGCCTGGCGGTACAGGTGGACCAGCGCCGCGACCTCGTCGCGAGGGATCTCCCGGATGCCGCGGTCGAAGTCGCGGTCGCGCGTGAGCTCGAGCACGCGCCGGTTGAACGGGTCCAGCCGGAAGCTCATCCGGTCGGTGTTGGTCTCCATGATGCTCTTGTCCGCGACGTGGAGCCCTCCGAAGAGGTGCGCGACCTCGTGGATCAGCGTGTGGCGGGTGAGCTTCTTCCACTGGGTGCGCCGGACGACCACCCGGTCACCCAGGGGGAAGGCGATTCCGGCCGTGAAGGGCACCGGGTACCTCACCGGACCGCCCGGGAGGAGCATCATCGTCACCGGAGGCGGGTGGCCCGTGAAACCGATCACGGCGTCGGCCCCGTCCTTCGCGACCCCGACCCGCAGCTCGTTGAGGAGGAGCGGCATGGCCGAGCTCCGGTGTGTCGTCCATGGCTCCACCGCGATCAGGTCGAGGCCGATGCCCGCGAGCTCGCGCAGCTTCTCGTCCGACCAGGCGAGGTGCTCGCGGATCTCCTTCTCCCAGCCCTTCTCCTCGCGGAAGGCCTCGTCGGCCACCGCCTTGATCCGGACCACACGAACGTCGGCGACGGCAGGCCGCACTCCCCTCGCGCTCGAGGCAGCCAGGACAGCCACGACGGCAAGACACAGACGGCAACGAGCCTGAGGCATGAGGGGGTTCCCCCCCCAATTCTAGCTCCCGCGGCTCACCCGCGGCCCTTTCGGCGCCACGCCGGGTCAGTTGGGTCACGATGGGCCCTCGGGCGAGAATGGGGGGCGTCGGGCGCCGGCATTCGCTAGAATGGAAACGGCACGTTCATGCACTGGATGCCCTGGTTCCTGGCCTTGACCGCGCTCTCCTGCCGTCCGGCTCCCGATCGCGACGACGCGACCCGCGCACGGGAACGCGAGGAGATGGTGGCCCAGCAGATCGCCGCGCGTGGAGTGCGCGACGAGCGGACGCTGGCCGCGATGCGGGCGGTCCCGCGCCACCTTTTCGTTCCCGAGGAGTTCGCCTCCCAGGCCTACGCCGACCACCCGTTGCCCATTGGCCATGGACAGACCATCTCCCAGCCCTACATTGTCGGGTTCATGACCCAGGCCCTGGACCTCGACGGTAGCGAGACGGTGCTGGAGGTGGGCACCGGATCGGGCTATCAGGCTGCGGTGCTGGCCGAGATCGTTCCCCGCGTCTACTCGATCGAGATCGTGGCCCCCCTCGCGCAGCAGTCCGCTGAGCTCCTGAAGGACCTGGGGTACACCAACGTCGAGGTCCGGGCCGGTGACGGCTACCTGGGCTGGCCGGAGGCGGCACCCTTCGATGCGATCATCGTGACTGCTGCTGCCCCGCGCATCCCCGAGCCGCTCAAAGAGCAGCTGGGGGACGGGGGGCGGCTCGTTCTGCCCGTGGGCGATGCCTGGCAGGAGCTGGTCGTGGTGACGAGACGGGGCGATCGTTTCGAGGAGAAACGCGTCATGGACGTGCGCTTCGTTCCAATGACCGGCGAGGTGCGTCACTAGCCCGGGCCGACCGGGCGAGACCACGGTGCGGGAGACCGTGTCGGGCCTCGACCCCTGGAGTTGAGCGTGGAAGCAGTGGCGATCCTGGTCGTCGGTACCCTGTTCCTCTTCGCGATCGCCTCTCCCGTTTTCGCGCTGGTGGCCCTGGCTCGGGTGGCCCGCCTCGAGAGGCGTCTGGAGCGCCTGGATGCCCGCCTCGCCCGGCTGGTGAGAGGGGTGGGGCGAACCGGGGCGCCGGCCCCGGCTCCGGCCGAGACTCCCGAAGTGGCGCCTCCGCGCCCGTCGCCGGCCCCGGCGGCTCCGGTGCCCCCCGTCACCCCGGCCGAGGATACTCCGTCCGAGCCACCGGCTGAGCCTCCGATCCTGCCGTCCCGCGACGAGGTCCCGCCCCGAGCCGCGCCCTCGACGATGCGTCGTCCCGCACCCGCCCGCCGGGCCCCCTCGGTTGACTTCGCCACGAACCTCGGGCCGAAGATCCTGGTGGGGGCCGGCGGCCTGGCGGTCGTGGTCTTCCTCGGCTTCTTCGTCCGCTACGCCTGGGAGAACAACTGGGTCGGCCCTGCCGGGCGGGTCCTGTCGGGCTCGGTCTTCAGCCTCGGCCTGGTGGCCGCCGGCCTGCGCTTCATCAGGGGTGTGTACCGCCCTCTGGGCCAGGGGCTCGCCGCCGCCGGCTTCGCCGGCCTCTACGTGTCCGCCTACGCCGCCCACGGGTTCTACGACCTCGTGCCCCGGACCCTCTCGGGTGTGGTGATGCTGGTGGTGACGGCGTGCTCGGTGGCGGTCGCCGACCGCCTTCGGGCCCGTCTCCTGGCCGCCCTCGCCTGGGTCGGTGGCTACCTCACCCCGGTCCTCCTGTCGACCGGTGAGGACAAGGCCGAGAGCCTGTTCGCCTACTTGCTCCTCCTGGGGGCCGGGGCGATCTGGCTGGACCGGCGGAAGCCCTGGGTGGAGACCCTTCCCCTGGCATTCCTCGGCACCGCGATCCTGTACCTGGGCTGGTACGCTTCCCACTTCCGGCCGGAGCGCTTCGAGGTGGCGGCGGTGGGGCTCGTCCTCTTCACCGCGCTGTTCGGTCTCGGGGCGGCCCGCAAGGAGCGGGGTCCGGGCTTCGCCGCGGTCCTTGCCGCCGCTGCGGTGGGTCTCGCGCTCCTGGGTGCCGACGCGGACCGCCCGGAGATCCTCCTTCCCCTCTCCCTCGTCCTCGCCGGCGTGGGTCTCCGGGCCGCCGTGCCCTTCGGCACGGTGGTCGCCCTCGCCGCGAGCCTCGCGGCGGGTCTGCCCTTCCTCGCCTGGGCCGTACACCACTACGATGCCGCCGCCTTCGGCCTGGCTGCGGCGTGGGTTGTGGGCGGGGGGGCGCTCCTGGTTCTCGGCACCCCCGCCCAGGTTCCCGGGACCGTCTTCTCGGGGATCGCCCTCGTGGCCGGAGGCGTGGCCGCGGCCGCGATGACGGGGGAGACCGATCGCCCGATCCCCCTGCTCTTCCTCCTGGTGGCCCAGGCGGGTCTGGCCGTCCTGGCCCGCCGCCGCTGGGAGTGGGCGGAGACCGTGGGTGTGGCCCTGGGGGCCATCGCCGTGTTCGCCTGGTGGGACACGTTCTTCGAGGCCGACCGTACCGGCGATCTCGTGCTGCTGGGGCTGGGCGTGGCCGCGGCCTATGCCGTCGCGGTGGCTGTGCGCGGGCTCGCTCGGGACGTTCCCCGGCCGAAGGCCGGTTCGACCCTCGGAGTGGCCGACGGTGTGACCCAGATCGTGGCCGCCGCCCTCGCGTGGCTCGTCCTCGACCACGCCCTCGGATGGGCGGCCCCGGGCCTCCGGGGGCCGGCTGCCGCCGGGCTCGGCGCCCTGCACCTGGCCCTGGGCCTCGCTGCCCGGCGGGTGCCGGGACAGACGCTCTGGGCCCGGGTCACCCTGTCCCTGGCCGCCATGTTCGTCACCCTGGCCATCCCCGTCCAGCTCGGCCTGTTCGGGATCACCCTGGCCTGGGCCTTCGAGGCCCTCGTGCTCCTCTGGCTGGGCGTGCGCCACGACTCGCGCCTCGCCCGGATCGGCGGCTACCTCGTTCTGTTCCTCGCCGTGACTCGGCTGGCGGCCCGACACTTCCCGCTCCACGACGGCGCCTTCACACCGGTCCTGAATCCGGTGTTTGGGACCTGGCTTCTCGTGATCGCCTCGGTGTTCCTCGCCCGTCGCCTGACCGCCCCGTCCCGAGACGAGGGGGAGATCCTCGACCAGGTGGCGAGCTTCTTGCTCGGCCCCCTCGGCCTCGCCCTGCTCTTTGGCCTCCTCACCGCCGAGACCTGGAGCGTCTTCGACGAGAAGACGCGCGTCGCCCGCCTCGCCGGCGACGACGCCACGGTCCTGACCGCCCGGCGACAGGCGGGCCTGGCCCTCTCGGTGCTGTGGACCGTGTTCGCCACCGGGCTCCTGGCCTCGGGGCTCGCGCTCCGGTCGCGCGCCCTCTTCTACGCCGCATATGCACTGTTCGGGGTGACCGCTCTCAAGGTGGTGATGGTGGATCTCGCCACGCTGCCCACTCTCTACCGGATGCTCTCGTTCCTGGCCCTGGGCGTTCTGCTCCTGGCTGGGGCCTGGCTGAACCTCCGCTTCCGGGAGCGTCTCGTCGCGCCGGAGGACGCAGCGTGAGCTCTCTGCCCATCGGGCTCCTGATCCTGGCCGCGGGGACGGTCGCCCCCCCGCTTCCCCCGGAGTTCGAGCGCCCCATCGAGGTCGCGGCCCCCGGCCTCACCGCCGTCTTCCTCGACCGCCACGTCTACGAGGCGGCCCGGGAGGACCTCGGGGACCTGAGGATCCTCGACTCCGGCGGCGACGACGTGGCCTACGTACTCGACCGGGGGCGGGGCGAGGCGCGGCCTGAGGTCCGTCCCCGGATGCGGAACCGGGGGCACGGCCGGGATCGCTCGGCCACCGTGGTCCTGGATTTCGGCGCGCGGGTCGACAAGGACCACCTGGTCCTGGGTCTGAATGGCGGCAACTTCCGCCGGCGCGTCCGGGTGGAGGGGAGCGACGACGGCGAGTCCTGGACCACCCTGGTCGAGGAGGCCTGGGTGTTCGCGGTCCCCGGGCCGCCGCCGGCGCGCTACGAGACCGTGGCCCTGCCGAGGAACGACTTCCCGCTCCTCCGGCTCACCGTCCACCCGGGGCAGCGCGAGCGCATGCGCCTCGAGATCCTCGAGGCCTGGGTACCGGCGGGAAGGCCGGGCCGGCGCGAGGCGACGGTCGTGCCGGGGTGGAGCCGGGCGCCGGAGGCGCGCCCCGGGGAGACCTGGCTCACCCTCGACCTCGGGGCCCGCCACCAGCCCTTCGAGGCCGTGGTCCTCGAGGTGGCGGACGAGCGCTTCTTCCGGGAGGTGCGGACCGAGATCCGCCGCGACGTCGGGAGGGTCCCCGGCGACGGCTCGGGGTGGCCGCCTCTCTGGGACCCGCTGGGACGTGACGTGATCTTCCGCCTCGAGGCCGGGGCCGAGGAGCGGGTGAAGACGCGCATCGACGCCCGGGGACGCTCGCGGGGACTGCGGGTACGGGTGCTCAACGGCGACGACCGTCCCCTCGACTTCGAGAGCGTGAGGGTCCAGGTCCCACTGGAGCGCGTGATCTTCGCAGCCGAGACCGGTGGCGAGTACCGCCTGGCCTACGGCTCACCGGACCTCCCCGCCCCGGAGTACGACCTCGCCCGGACCCTGGACGAGACCCCGGAGGTCGCGGTGGTCGAGCTGGGCCCGCCGGTCCGGCGCCGCTTCGAGGCGGACGTCCTGCCCTGGTCGGAGCGCCACCCGTTCTTCCTCTGGATCGGGCTCCTGGCCGTCGTGGTCGCGCTGGCCGTCGTCACCTGGCGCGCCCTCCGCTCGGTCTGACGCGGCTTCGGGGGCGCCGTCGCGTCAGCTCCGGGCCGCCGTCGGCCTTCTCCGCCGCTCCCGGCGCACGAGGACACCCAACGTGGCTGCGGTGAGCAGGGCCACCAGGGCGCCCGGCCCCAGCCACCGCGAGTGGAAGCGCATCTCGACCCGGTGTGCCCCGGCGGGCACAGGGACGGCGCGCATCCAGGCGTTGGCGGGAAGGCAAGGAGCGGGGGCGCCATCGACAGTGGCGGTCCAGCCGGGGTACCACGCCTCGGCGAGGACGAGCAGGGCCGGGGCCGCGGACTCGGTCTCCAGCACCACGTGCTCGGGACGGAAGGAGACGATCTCGACGCGGGCGGCGTCGTCCTCACCGAGGGACTCCGCGGAGGAGGCCAGCCCTGTTTCCGTCTCCACGAGGGCCACCCGGTGGAAGTCGTGCCCCGCGGTCATCGCGGTCACCGCCTCGCGCCAGTGCGACACGGGCCTGACCGCGGTGAGGAGATACGCCCGCGGGTCCGTCGAGTCGCGGAGGACGAGCCGGCCCGGGGGAGGCTGCCAGCCGCCCACCTCCGATCCGGGGCCGGAGCGTTGCCATTCCATCTTCCAGCCCGCGACGATGCTCATGGAGTCGTAGGGGAAGGGCCCGTGGTCGTAGAGGTGTCTCGAGGGATAGGTGTTCTCGTCGAGCGGCGGTGTGAGCCCGAGGGTCTCGTGCAGGTAGATCCACACTCGGCTCAGGGTGAGCGCATTGTATCCGGCGATATCCGCCCATTTGTAGAGGAGCCCGGCGTTCTGGCGGACGATCCAGGGCGGCAGCGCGATCCGGGGCGGGACGCCATTGCTCTCGTAGAGTCCGGCCTCAACGAGGGCCTCGAAGACGGGCCGCTCGTTCGCGGTGGACACCGGGAAGTGCCAGGCGCGTCGGGCCGCACCCGTGGTGACCCCGAGCTCGGTGAGGACCACGACGGCGAGGGCCACACGTGCGCCCAGCCTCCCGCGGCCCGGGGCCCGGAGCAGGGTGCCGGCGGCAAGGACCGCCACCAGCCCGGCGAGAGCGAGGCGAGTCAGCGGGAACGGCTCCGCCGCCGCATCCGGCACCGGGGCGGCGAAGCGGAAGAGGAGGGGGGCGACCACCGCCAGCGCGACCCCCGCGCCGAGACTCGCTGCCACCCGGCGCGGCGGATCCGCCCGCGAGAGGAACAACCCGGCCCCGAGGATCAGGGCGAAGACGACCAGCAGTGCCGCCCGGGAGTGGATGTGAAAGCTCGAGAGGCCCGGCACGAGGTGGTAGAGGAGGACGAAGGCCGGCGTGCGTGTGCCCGCGGCGACGAGGGCCCCGGCCAGGGAGGCCAGGAGCAGTCCCCGGACGTTGCCGTCGCGGACGCGAAGCAGGCCGGCGAGCCCGGCCACGACCGGGAGGATCCCGGCGTAGAGGTTGACCTCCCAGGAGAACACCCGCCGTCCTCCGTCGGGCAGGGCCAGCGAGGTCCACTGCCACCATTCCAGGGCCCCTCCGGCGGCAAAGGTCACCGACGGCGCCGACCTGTTGCCTTCGGAGGCCAGCTCCAGGAAGGGCAGGAGCATGGGACTGGAGAGGGCGAAGGCGGCGAGAAGGGCCAGGGCCAGACCTCCGACACCCCTGGCCACCGCGACCAGGGGGCGTCGGGTGGGCGGCAGCGCCCGGCCCAGGAGAAAGGAGCCCAGCCCGAGCCAGGTCACCCAGGCGATCTGCGGGTGGCCGCAGACCAGCTGGAGGGCCAGGGTGGCGGCGAGGGCCGTGAGGCGAGCGAGAGAGAAGCGGTCCTGCAGCCGGAGGGCGAGGTAGAAGAGGAGGGGCACGTAGCAGGTGGCGTGGGCGTAGGGGACCTGGCCCGCCGAGAGGCGGGCCACCAGGGGCGCGCTCCAGAGGAAGCAGGCCCCGGCCAGCCAGGAGGCCCAGCGCTCCATCCCGAGCGCGCGGCCGAGCGCCAGCATGCCGACGAGACCGAGGATGAAGTGGGCGAGGGTCAGGAGAAGGAGCCCGGAGGACGGGTCGGTGGCGAGGTACAGCAGGTTGGGCGGGTACAACACCGCCGTCTCCGTGTCGGCGAGAAACGGGCGCCCGAGGCTGGCGTAGGGATTCCAGAGGGGGAGTTCTCCTCCCCGCAGGCTTTCGGTGGCGTGGATCTTGTTCGGCAGGTGGAGCCGGAGCCAGTCCGTTCCCTCGAAGAAGGTCGGAGGGAGGAGGCAGGCGAAGGCGACCAGGGCGATGGAGGCGGCGACCACGAAGAGGGCCTCGCGACGGACGGCTCGGCCGAGCTTCACCGACGCCTCCGGTGCGTCGCCTCGAGAAAGGCCTCGAGGGCGGGGCGGTGCTCCGCACGCACCTTGCGCAGGGAGGGACTCGTCCGGCGCAGCTTCTCCCGTCGGGCGATCGTGGCAAAGGCGGCGGCGCACGGCGGGAGAAGCGTTGGGTCCTCGGTGGCCACGCGGGCCAGAGCGGGGACGAGGCTCCCGTCGCCGACGCGAGCGGCCGCGTCGAGAAGGGAGGACATCACAGGCGACGGCCGCGTCGCCACGAGTTCCCGGAGATCGTGAAGGGCGACACGGCTGTCGAGCGCGGCGAGGGCGGAGTGGAGGGCCGCACGGGCCTCCAGGGCTCCGGTCCGATCCGCGCCGTGGCCCATCGACTCGGTGATCCTGGCCAGAGCCCGAGACAGGACCGGGATCGAGGGGGGACCTCCCACCGAGCCGAGGACGACGGCGAGGGCCTCGATGGCCCGGGGGACTGCCGCTCGCTCGAGGGCCTGGTGCAGCGCCGGCAGCGTCTCCGCCCGGCCCAGGCAGGCCGCGACCTCTCGCGCCTCGGCCTCGGAGACCTCTCCCTTCGCCAGGCGCTCGACCAGATCGGCCGGGGCCCCGGACGTCGTCGTGGAGCGGGCGCCGACTCTCTCGAGCCCGGCTCCTCGCGCCGCGATCTCCGCGGCGGGGGAGGACGCCAGGCGACGAGCGAGCAGCCTCAACGTGGCGCGAGGGAGCGGGGGCTCGATCAGGAGGAGCACGTCGACGAGGGCGAGCCGAAGTCTGGTCTCGGCCTTCTCGTTCACCACGACGTCGACGAGGAGATCGAGGGCCCCGTCCAGGCCCGCCTCGTGCAGCCGGGCGAGGGCCCGGGCCGCAGCCCCCCGTCGCTGCGTCGACCCGCTGGCGAGGATGCCCGCCAGCGTCGGGAGGGACCGTGGATCGGACCGTTGGCCGACGGCCTCGATGGCGCGGAGCGCCACGGCACGGTCGGGGTCACCGGTGAGGGTCAGGAGCGCGGGGAGCGCCCGGGGATCCTCGATGCGTTCCAGCACCTCGAGGGCGGCGAGGCGGGTCTGGGCGGACGCGCCGATCAGCGAGGCACGGAGGGGCTCCACGACCCGGAGGCCGAGCAGGGTGAGCCGGGCCACCGCCGAGTCCCGCTCGGCCGGGCGCTCACTCGCGAGCTGCTCGATCAGGGTACGGATTCGGTCGGCTCGGGATGGTACGATCGGCATTGATGGCTCTATTCCGCCTCCATTGTCTCCCATCGGTCGGGGCCGTGCTTCTGCTCGCCGCGTCGCTGGCCGCTGCCGCCCCCGCGAAGACCTCCCTGACCCTCCCCTCGGGGCGCACCATAGAGGTCGAGGTCATGGTCTCCGACCAGGATCGGGCAACCGGACTGATGTTCCGTCCATCGCTGGCCGACGACAAGGGGATGCTCTTCGTCTTCGAGCGTGCCGACTTCCACGGTATCTGGATGAAGAACTGCCGCTTTCCCATCGACATCGTGTGGCTGGACGAGGACCGCCGCATCGTCCACGTGGCCGAGGGTGCAACCCCCTGCAAGGCCGACCCGTGCCCCGTCTACGAGCCCCTGCGCCGGGCGCAGTACGTCATCGAGCTGAACGCCGGGCAGGCGCGCCGGGAGGGAGCAGCCGTCGGGGAGGCGGTCAGCTTCCGTCTTCCCCGCTGACCGAGTCCTCTACGTCATCGTCGGGGGCGTCGTCGCGTTTGCGCCCGAACACCCAGGCGATCAGGACTCCGAGGATATAGAGCCCGATCATCGGGCCGGCGAGGGCGGACTGGGTCACGACGTCAGCGCTCGGGGTGACGATCGCCGCGATCACGAATGCCCCGAGGATGGCCCACTTCCATCCCCTCAGCAGCATCCCCGCCGAGACCAGTCCGATCCGGGCCAGGACGAAGATCACGACCGGTATCTGGAACACCGCGCCGAGGCCGAGCAGAAACCACGAGTAGAAGGACCAGTACTCGCCGATCCGGGGCAGGAAACGCATGTCGTCCCCGGCGAAGCCCCACAGGAACTTGAAGGTCAGAGGGAAGAGGAGGAAGTGCCCGAACAGCGCCCCGACGGTGAAGAAGAACGATCCCATCCCGATGAAAGGAACGGCCCACAGCTTCTCGTGGCGGTAGAGGCCGGGGGAGATGAAGGCCCAGATCTCCCAGAGGAGGAAGGGAAAGGCCACGAAGATGCCGACGAAGAACGACATCTTCATGTAGAGGAAGAACGCCTCCGCCGGGCTCGTGTAGATGAACTGATCGGTGAAGCCGGCCCGGCGCAGCGGCTGGGTCAGGAAGTGGAAGATCTGCTCGTGGAAGCCCCAGCACACCGCGAAGCCCGCGGCGAGGTAGATGGCGCTCCGCACGAGCCGTGAGCGCAGCTCCTCGAGGTGCTCGAGGAACGTCATCTTGTCGGGATGAGAGCGGGCCATCGAGGGCAGGGGCGGTTTGCCCTACTTCTGCCCTTCGGCCGGGGCCGGGGGCTGGCGGCTCACCGCCTCTGGAGCCGGCTCCACGGCAGGGACGGGCCCGGATTCGGCATCGTTCGAGGGCGTTGGCTCCCCCGACGTGGAACCGGTGTCGGTCCCGGACGGAGACGGGCGAGCCGGTCCTTCCGGCTCGGCGCCGGGGTGCTCTGCCGCTCCGGGGGTGTCGGGCGCCTCGTCCGCCTCGTCCGAGGTGTCCCCTCCGTCCGCCGCGGCCACCCCCGCCGCCGCCGCCGCGGTGGCCGCCGGGGACTTCGCCTTGACCGGCTCCACCCTGGGCGGCTCGATCCGCATCGACTCCCTGATCTTCTCCGACTCCACCTCGCTCTCGATGGTGCTCTTGAACTCATTCGAGGCGCGGCGGAACTCGCCCATCATCCGCCCCAGGCTCTTGCCGATCTCGGGCAGCTTGCGGGGGCCGAAGACGATGAGGGCGACGACGAATATGAGGAAGAGCTCGGGGCCACCGAGAGTACCGAACATGATTCAACCTGGCCTTTCCGGGTCAGTCTATCACCCTCGGGATGCGTTGACACCCATCGGCCCGAGACCTACAGTGGGAGCATGGCGGCCCCATGGCGTGCGGCGACTGCGGCGCTCTTTTTGGCCGTCGCCGCCCCGGCGGCGGCGGATATACCGGTCGTGGAGCTCGACGCGGTGATCCACGCCGTCAGCGCGGCCCACGTGGTCCAGGCCATCGACCGGGCCGATGCCGAGGGAGCGCCGCTCCTGATCATCCGCCTCGACACGCCTGGTGGGCTCGACACCTCCATGCGCCAGATCATCGACCACATGCTGAACTGCCGCACCCCGGTGGCCGTCTGGGTCGGCCCCTCCGGGGCTCGGGCCGCCTCCGCCGGCTTCATCATCATGATCGCCGCCGATGTCGCGGCCATGGCCCCCGGGACCAACACCGGGGCCGCCCACCCGGTCTCGGGGCTGGGCAAGATGGACGAGGTGATGTCGGAGAAGGTCACCTCCGACGCCGCCGCCTACATCCGCGGCAAGGCGGAGCGCCGGGGACGCAACGCGGAGATGGCGGAGAAGGCGGTGGTGGAGAGCAGGTCCTTCACCGAGACCGAGGCCCTCGAGCTGGGCCTGATCGACCTCGTGGCGAAGGACGTCCCCGACCTGCTGGCCCAGCTCGAGGGACGGGACGTCAAGCGCTTCGACGGGAGCACGGTCACGCTGCACCTCCAGGGACAGAAGACCGTGGACGTGAGGATGGACTGGCGCCAGACGATCCTCTCGTTCATCGCGACACCAGAGATCCTGTTCCTCCTTCTCCTGGGGGCGCTGGCCGGGCTCGGCACCGAGATCAGCCACCCCGGGCTCGTCTTTCCCGCGGTCATCGGCGTGCTCTGTCTCATCCTCTTCCTGTTTGCCAGCCAGATCATTCCCGTCAACTGGGCGGGGGTCCTGCTCATCATCCTCGCCATCGTTCTGTTCATCGCGGAGGTCAAGGTCACGTCGTATGGCCTATTGACGGTGGGGGGGCTCGTGGCCATGATCCTCGGTGCCATGATGCTCATCGATTCCAGTCTGCCCGAGCTGCGGATCAGCCTCTGGACCCTCGTCCCGATCGTCCTCGTCTTCGCGGCCTTCACCATCGCCCTCGTCCGGCTGGTGGTGCAGGCCCAGCTGCGCCAGCCGCAGACCGGGATGGAGGGTCTGGTGGGACGGGCGGGGGAGGCGGTCACCGACCTGGCTCCCGAGGGGTGGGTCCGGGTGCAGGGAGAGCGCTGGCGGGCCCGGGCGGAGGAGCCGGTGGCGCAGGGTGAGGCGATCCAGGTTGTGTCCGGAGAAGGTCTTCGCTTGCGGGTCCGAAAGGGGGCATGATGCAGCCGCTTCTGTTCGTCGTCGTCGCCGTGGTCTTCTGGCTCCTGCTGTCGGTCAAGATCCTCAACGAGTACGAGCGAGGCGTCGTCTTCCGCCTCGGCAAGGTCCTGCCCAAGCCGAAGGGCCCGGGCATCATCGTCGTGGCCTGGCCCATCGACCGCATGGTGCGGGTGTCCCTCCGCACCGTCGTCCTCGACGTGCCTCCCCAGGACGTGATCACCAAGGACAACGTCACCGTCAAGGTCAACGCCGTCGTCTACTTCCGGGTGATGGACCCGCTGGCCGCGGTGATCCAGGTGGAGAACTTCCTCTTCGCCACGAGCCAGGAGGCGCAGACGACGCTGCGGAGCATCCTTGGCCAGGCCAGCCTCGACGAGTTGCTCTCGGAGCGCGAGCGCCTCGGTCACATGGTCCAGGAGGTCATCGACCAGAACACCGACCCCTGGGGGGTGAAGGTGACGCAGGTCGCGGTCAAGGCGGTGGACCTGCCCCAGGAGATGCAGCGGGCCATGGCCAAGCAGGCCGAGGCCGAGCGCGAGAAGCGGGCCAAGATCATCCACGCCTCGGGCGAGCTCGAGGCCTCCAAGCATCTCTCGGAGGCAGCGAGTGCGCTGAGCGCGCAGCCGGCGTCGCTGCACCTGCGCTACCTGCAGACCCTCGTGGAGATATCGGCGGAGAAGAACTCGACCATCCTCTTCCCGGTGCCCATCGACTGGATGAAGGCGCTGATGGGAGAGAAGTAGGGCCCCCGGATGAGCGAAACCGGGTCCCAGCCAGAGGACGAGGGCCTCATCCTCCGGGGTAGAATCGAGGACACGAGCGTTCCCGAGCTCCTGCGCTCGGTCCTCGGGAGCGGCGAGACCGGCGTCCTCACCTTCCGCCGGAGGGACGTGACCAAGAGCGTCTACCTCCACATGGGGCGTGTCACCTATGCCCGCAGCTCCGATCCGGACGAGCGTCTCGGGGAGAACCTGCTGCTGCGGGGCAAGATCACCATCCGTGACTACATCGAGGCCTCCAAGCTCATCGCCCCGGGACGGAGGCTGGGCACCATCCTGATCGAGCTGGGCGCCCTCGAGCCCGAGGACCTGGTCGCCGCGCTCGAGCACCACGTCAAGGAGATCCTGCTCGACGTCTTCGGCTGGAGGACGGGCGAGTACGAGCTCATCATGACCGAGCCCGGCGCCGACGACGTGGTGGCGGTCAACGTCTCCACCGAAACCCTGATCCTCGCCGGCATCCGCCGGATCCGGGCCTGGAGCCGCGTCTACAAGGGCATCGGCGGTGACATCGAGGCGGTGCCGGTTCCCACCGGCAACAACGAGCCGCTCCTGCGCCTGGAGCTGACCGAGGAGGAGCAGGACATCTTGACCCACGTCAACGGCCGTGCCACGGTCGAGCAGATCTGCCAGGCCTCCTATCTGTCCAACCTCGAGACCTGCCGTGTTCTGTGGGCGCTCATGGTTCTTGGGGTGGTGCGCCGCGACCAGCCGGGAGAGGCGGCGGTGCGCGCGGAGAAGGCCGCCGAGCAGGAGAAGGAGCTCGACCTCGAGGGCATGGTCGAGAACTTCAACCAGATGCTGAGCCGGGTGTACGTGTTCCTGCAGGGCCGGGTGGGCGCGGAGGTGGACGCCTTCATGGACGACGCGCTGGAGCGCGTCAACGTCCAGTACGGGTCATTGTTCTTTGGAGTCGATCTCAAGCAGTATGGACGGGCCGACTACGACCAGCTGCTCGCCAACGTGGCGGACCTCCCCCCGATCGAGCGCCGGCGGCTGATGCTCGCGGGCTTGAACGAGCTGGTGGCGTCGATCCAGCTCGGGGTCAAGGAGCGGCACGAGTCGCAGGAAGAAGCGGTGGTCTCGGGCATAATCAAGGAGGCCTATCGCAGGCTCGGGGTGCCCTGAGGGGCCTTCGGGAAGGAATGGAGACTTGGCCCAGGACGACTACTATTACGAGATCCAGCTCACCAACAAGCAGCTGGTCTTCTACTTCATGGCCGGCGCCGCCGGGCTCATCCTGAGCTTTCTCGCCGGTGTGATGGTCGGCCGTGGTGTCGACCCCGCCGCCGGTGCCGCGGCGCCCCCGCAGCAGCTGGCCGAGGGGAAGGTCGTCGCGGAGCGTGCCGCCCCGACACCCTCCGACTACAGCTATCCCCAGCGGCTCGAGGCGGACCGCCCGTCGGCGGCCCTGGAGCGCCCCCGCCCGGAAACGACGGCCACCCCGCCGCCGCCCCCGGCGGCCACGCCGCAACCGACCCCGGCGCGACCCGCACCCACACCGACACCCCCTCCCAAGCCCAGGCCCACCCCGGTTCGCGCCGCGCCTTCCCTGCCGAAGGCCCTCGCCCCGGCCGCCGCCGGACACGCGGTGCAGGTCGGGGCATTCAAGGACAAGGCCAGCGCCGACTCGGTGATGAGGGGGCTGAAGGCGAAGGGGATGCCGGCCTACGTGAAGGCCCCCGCTCCCGGAAGCGGGGGGCTGTTCACCGTGCGGGTGGGGCCGTACCGTGACCGCGCCGATGCCGACCTGGTGGCGGCCCGGCTGAAGGCGGACAAGTTCAAGCCGTACATCATCAAGCAGTAGAGCGTGAGAGCGGATTCCGTCGTTCGCCTTCCTGAATGGGCGCGCAAGAGCAGCCCGCTCGCGCGCGGGGCCCGGGGAGTCCGGGTGCTGCTTCGGCGCGGCGGGCTCCACACCGTGTGCGAGGAGGCGCGATGCCCGAACCTGGGCGAGTGCTTCTCCCGGGGCACCGCGACCTTCATGCTCCTCGGGGACCGGTGCACCCGCCGCTGCCGCTACTGCTCGGTGCGGACCGAGCGGCCGTTGCCCCCCGACCCTGGAGAGCCGCGGCGGGTGGCGGAGGCCGTGGCCCGGATGGGGCTGCGCTACGTCGTCCTCACGTCCGTGAACCGCGACGACCTCGTCGACGGAGGGGCCACCCACTTCGCCGCCACCGTGAGTGAGGTGCGCCGGGCCGCGCCCGGGGCGGGAGTGGAGATCCTCACCCCCGACTTCGCAGGCGATCCGGATGCCCTCGCGACGGCGCTCGACGCGTCCCCGGAGGTGTTCAACCACAACATCGAGACGGTCCCGCGCCTGTTTCCGCGCCTCAGACCCCGGGGCGACTACCAGAGGAGCCTGAGGGTCCTGGCGGCGGCCGCCGCGCGTCGTCCCGCGCTGCAGACGAAGAGCGGCCTCATGGTGGGACTCGGTGAGAGCGACGAGGAGGTCGAGCGCGTGCTCGTGGATCTGCGAGCCGCCGGAGTCCACATCGTGACCCTCGGGCAGTACCTGCGTCCCAGCCGGAGGCACGAGCCCGTCCGCCGCTACGTGCCCCCGGAGGGTTTCGCCCGGCTCGAGGCCCGGGCCCGGGCGCTGGGCTTCCCGACCGTCCACGCGGGGGTCTTCGTGCGCTCGTCCTACGGCGCCGAGGACGTGTACCGCGAGGGGGGAAGGCGCTGACCCTCGACCTCCGCCGCGAGGGCCTGGCCGTGGTTTCCGGGCTGCTGCTCGTCGGGTCCTTCCCGAAGTTCGGCCACGGCGCCGTGGCCTGGATCGCCCTCGTGCCGCTCCTCGTCGCCCTGCCCGGCACCCGGGGTTGGCGGGCCTTCCGGCTGGGCTACGTCACCGGGGCGGTCTCCGCTCTCGGTCTTCTCTACTGGATCGCCCTCGTCGTGGTGCAGTACGGCGGCATCCCTCTCCCCGTCGGCGTCGCGATCATGGTGGCCCTGTGCCTCGCCTTCGCGCTGTTCCCCTCGGTCTTCGCCTGGCTCGTGGCCCGGCTCGTGGAGACCTTCGGGCCAGCGGGTCTGCTCGCCGCCCCCGTCGTGTGGACGGCGACGGAGCTCCTCCGTGCCCACACCGCCTTCGAGTTCCCGTGGTGCCAGCTCGGGTACACGCAGTACCGGCTCCTGCCCGCGATCCAGGTAGCCTCGGTCACCGCCGTCTACGGGGTCTCGTTCGTACTGGTGGCGTCGTCTGCCCTCCTCGCCTACCTGACGGTGGATCGTCGGCCCGGGCACCGGCGTGCCGCCCTCGCCGGACTGGTCGTGCTACTGGCGGCGGTGTGGGGAGGAGGGGCCTGGGCCATGAGTCGCCCCCTCCCCGAGGCG
This sequence comes from Acidobacteriota bacterium, assembly GCA_022340585.1. Lineage (GTDB taxonomy): Bacteria > Acidobacteriota > Vicinamibacteria > Fen-336 > Fen-336 > JAJDNS01. The sequence continues at coordinate 7,801 of JAJDNS010000118.1, read as the reverse complement.
GGACGGATCCGGGTAGGGCTCGTGCAGGGCGGGATCCGCCAGGAAGACAAGTGGCTGCCGGAGCGGGCCCTGGACAACATCGACCGGCATCTCCGATTGACCGAGGAGGCCGCGGACCGCGGGGCCCGGCTCGTTGTCTGGCCGGAGTCGGCGGTGCCGTTTCTGTTCGACTCGAACCCACCGCTCGCCAACCGGCTGCGGGCGACAGCGATGAGCCGGGACATCTACCTCTTCTTTGGCAACGACGACCGCGTGCACGACGAGTCCGGCGAGAGCCGCATCTACGTCGGGGCCAAGCTGCTCACTCCCCGGGGGGAGCTCACGGCGCGGTACCACAAGATCCAGCTCGTGCCGTTCGGCGAGTACGTCCCCCTGCAGCCGCTGTTCACCCTGGGGGGCCGCTTCGCGGCCAAGGTCGTTCGCGAGGTGTCCGACTTCAGCCACGGGACCGAGCCGGTGGTGGCCGAGGTCGACTCTCACCCGGTTGGCGGCTACATCTGCTACGAGGCCATCTTCCCGGCCCTGGTCCGGCGATTTGCTGCGGCGGGGGCGGAGCTCCTGATCAACATCACCAACGACGCCTGGTACGGGACCACCTCCGCGCCTCACCAGCACCTGGCCATGGCCGCCCTCCGGGCCGTTGAGAACCGCCGTTACATGGTGCGGGCGGCGAACACGGGGATCACCGCGGTGGTGGATCCCTGGGGCCGCATCCTCGAGCCGACCACCCTGTTCGATCGAACGGTGCTGGTCCGGGACGTCCCCTTCATTGCCGAGACGAGCTTCTACACGCGCCACGGCGATCTGTTCGCGCAGGCCTGTCTGGCCGGCGCCCTCGCCCTGCTGGCGGCGACCTTCCGGCGCCGGACCGCCGGTACGGGCTAGAATCACACGAGGAGACACGGGTGACTGAAGACCTTTCCCAGCGCTTCGAAGCGCTTGAAGCGAGGGCCGCGGACGTTCGCGGCTATCTTTGAGGAGGCTGCACTCCGACGCGAGCTGGAAGAGCTCGAAAAGGGGATGGCCGGGGCCGACTTCTGGAAGGACAAGGCCGCGGCCCAGAAGGTCCTCCAGAGACGCAAGCGGGTGGAGGCGGATCTCGACCTGCTGAAGCGTCTCGGCAGCCAGGAGGACGACACCCGGGTGCTGGTGGAGTGGCTAGGCAGTGGAGAGGACGTGGGGGCGGACCTCGTTGCTGCCCTCGAGGCGTTCGAGCAGACGGTCGAGGTCGCGGAGTTCCAGAAGATGCTCGGCGGCGAGCACGACCGGGCCAACGCCATCCTCACCATCAACTCCGGCGCCGGGGGGACCGACAGCCAGGACTGGGCGGAGATGCTGCTCCGCATGTACACGAAGTGGTGCGACCGCCGGGGGTTCAAGAGCGACATCACCGACATCCAGCCCGGGGAGGAGGCGGGGATCAAGAGCGCCACGGTCATCGTCCAGGGCGAGTATGCGTACGGCCACCTGGCCGCGGAGGCGGGCGTGCACCGTCTCGTGCGCATCAGTCCCTTCGACTCCAACGCGAGGCGCCAGACGTCATTCGCCTCCGTCTTCGCCTGGCCCGAGATCGACGAAACCATCGAGATCGACATCCAGGAGAAGGACCTCCGGGTCGACACCTACCGCTCGAGCGGGGCGGGGGGACAGCACGTGAACGTCACCGACTCCGCGGTGCGGATCACCCACCTGCCAACCGGGATCGTGGCCTCGTGCCAGAACGAGCGCAGTCAGATCCGGAACCGCGACGTGGCGATGAAGATCCTCAAGGCCCGGCTGTACGAGCTCGAGATGCAGAAGCGCCGCGACAAGCTCGAAGCCGTTGAGGCCGGGAAGAAGGACATCGCCTTCGGTAGCCAGATCCGGTCCTACGTGATCCACCCCTACCGCATGGTCAAAGACCATCGCACGAAGCACGAGACGGGCAACGTGGACCGTGTCCTCGACGGCGACATCGACGACTTCATCCAGGCCACCCTCGTGGCCCGGGCCCGGGGCACCCTCGGCGCGGCGGACTCGGGCGAGGAATGAACGTCTCCCGGGCCGGGCCGGGTCTCCTGACCGCCGTCGTCGTGGCGCTGTCGGCGGGTCTCGGGGGTTGTGATCGGCGTGGGGGCGGTGCGCCGCCGGTCGAAGAGGGGACGGGACCCGGGGCGGCCTGGGAGCTCGTCTACGATCTGAAGGTCGGCGACAACACGGACCTGTTCGCGATCTCGGCCGAAGAGGCGACGCCCCGGCGGCTGACCGAGGCTCCCGGCTACGACGGGATGGCCCGGTACACGCCAGACGGCGAAACGATCGTGTTCAGCTCCAAACGCACCGGGCACTGGCAGCTTTTCGAGATTCCGGCCGAGGGCGGGAAGGCCCGCCAGATCCGAACGAACCGTGCCACCGAGTACCAGGCCGACCCGTCGGGGGACGGGAAGACGCTCGCCTTTCTCACCAACCTTGACGGCCCGGAGCGACTCGTGCTGCTGGACCTCGCCACCAGCGACCTCCGGGAGCTGGTTCGGCACGGTCGCAAGACCATCTTCGGCAACCCGAGCTGGAGTCCCGATGGCCGGCGCATCACCTTCTCCTCGAACTGGCGGATCGGGCACCAGATCTACGTGGTGGACGTCGCCTCCGCCGAGACCCGCCGCGTCTCCCCGATCGCTTCCGGTGGGTGCGAGCCCCGCTTCACCCGCGACGGCCGTCGCGTGTGCTACGTGAGCCGGGGACACCTCCGTCAGACGAGTCGCCTCGTGGCTCACGACCTCGAGACGGGCGAGGAGGAGGTGCTGGTGGACTGGCCGGCGATGAACTACGATCCCGCCTTCTCGCCCGACGGCACCGAGATGGCCTTCGCGTCCGACGTGTCCGGGGCGTTCGCGATCTACCGTCAGCGCCTGAGCGACGGGAGAGCCTGGCGTGTGACCCACGGCCCCGGGGAGGCCCGCTACCCGGACTATCGCCCCAAGCGCTGACGGGCGTCGCCAGGGTCGCCGCCAAGGACGCGATCGCCGTGGCGGGGACGTGTCCCTGGCCAGGGCATCCGGCCGCAGGCCGGTTCGGTCCTCAGGACGGCCCGGACCCCACCGCTGGCCGCGCCCGCGGCTCGGTCCCCGCCACGAAGGCCTCCATGCTTACGCCGGGAGCACCGGGGGCCCCCGGCTGTCCCGTGTCGCCCATGGGAACGAAGACGATGTTGCCGGGGATGGGGAACTCCTCGACCGGCCGATCGGCCGTCACCTCCGCCCAGAAGTCCATCCAGATAGGCAGCGCCGCTCTCCCCCCGGTCTGCCCCCGCCCGAGTGAGTTGACCTTCTCGTCGAAGCCCACCCAGACCCCCGCGGCCAGGTCCGGCTCGTACCCGATGAACCAGGCGTCGGTGTAGTCGTTGGTGGTCCCGGTCTTGCCGGCGATGGGGCGGCCGAGACGACGCGCCCGGGCGGCGGTGCCGCGTTGCGCGACGCCGCGGAGAAGGCTGGTGATGATGTAGGCGGTGTCGGCGCGGATGGCGTCGCTCGCCCGCGGGCGGGTCTCCTCCAGGAGGTTCCCCTCCCGATCCTCGATCCGCTCGATCAGGAAGGGCCTCATGCGGAGCCCCTGGTTGGCGAAGGCCGCGTAGGCGGCCACCATCTCCTCGAGGGTGGCCTCGCCGGCCCCGAGGGCGATGGGGAGGTAGGGGGGGAGATCCCCCGAGAGGCCGAGGCGCTGGGCGTACTCGATTCCCACGTCGATGCCCACGGCCTGCAGCGTCTTCACCGCCGGAACGTTGCGGCTCTGCTCCACGGCCCGGCGCAGGGTGATCGGCCCCAGGTAGGTGAGGTCGAAGTTGCGGGGGGACCAGACCGACTTGTCCCAGGGGTTGGTGATGCGCAGGGGGGCGTCGACCAGCGTCGTGGCGGGGGTCCAGCCGAGCGTCTCGAGGGCCGCGGCGTACACGATTGGCTTGAAGGCGGAGCCCACCTGGCGCCGGGCCTGGGTCGCCCGGTTGAACTCGCTCCGCTCGAAGTCGTAGCCGCCCACCATGGCCCGAACCGCCCCGGACCGCACGTCCATGGCCAGGAGCGCTCCTTCGAGCTTCGGCTCGGGCTCCAGGCGGAGCCGGGCGGTCCTGGCGTCCCCGTCCTCGGAGAGAGACACGATGCGGAAGGGCGCCACCGTCCCCCGGGGCAGCACCTCGTCGACTCGACCGCGCTTCGTCCAGCCGATGTCGTTGGGACCCACGCGGGCGCGGTACCCCGCGAGCTGGACCACTGCGTGGACCTGGTCGGAGGCGACGACCACTCCCCGCACCACGTCGCCCTCGGCAAAGGGCCAGTCCCACTCGGGGAGGTGCAGGGGGTCCGGGAGGAGCCCGTCCTCGAGCACGCTGTCGGCCGGCTTGACGAAGCCCCGGGCCTTGCGATCGAGGACCCGCAGCCCGTCGAGGAGCGCCCGCACCGCGGCCCGCTGCATCTGCGGGTCGAGGGTCGTGTACACCCGCAGCCCCCCCTGGTAGATCCGCTGGCTGCCGAACTCGCGCTCCAGGTACTTCCTCACCTCCTCGAGGAAGTAGGGCGCGATCGAAGGCGGGTCGCGGCGGAGCCGGAGTCCCAGGGGCGCCCGCTTGGCCTCGGCCGCCTCTTCGGTCGTGATGTACTTCTCCTCGGCCATGCGATCGAGAACGACGTTCCGACGGGCGAGAGACCCCTCCGGGTCCACGATGGGGGTCCGGGCGTGGGGGCGCTGCAGGATCCCGGTGATGAGAGCGGCTTCGGGCAGGGTCAGGTCACGGACGCTCTTGCCGTAGTAGAAGCGGCTCGCCGCCTCCACCCCGTAGTTCCCGTGTCCGAAGTACATCTGGTTGCAGTAGAGGGTGAAGATCTCCTCCTTGGTGAAGTTCTTCTCGATCTGGAACGCGAGGATGACCTCCTTCATCTTCCGCTCGTAGGTCTTCTCGGGGGTGAGGAAGAGGATCCGCGTCAGCTGCATGGTCAGGGTCGAGAAGCCCTCGCGGCGCCACCCCCTGCGGAGATTGCTCAGGAACGCCCCCGGGATGCGCCAGGGATTGATCCCGATGTGCTTCCAGAACTCGGCGTCCTCCACCGCGACGATGGCGTTGCGCAGCACCGGGGGAATGTCTCGAAAGGCAATGACCACGCGCTTCTCGATGGCGAACTCACCGAGAGTCGACCCGTCGGCCGCGAACACCTGGGTGATGATGTTCGGCTGGAAGTCCTCGAGGGAGGTGACCTGGGGCAGGTCGCTTTCGACGGCGAGGAACACGCCCAGCAGAGACCCGCCGAGGATCGCGGCCACGAACAGCGCCGTCACCACGACGCGCCGCACGGTGAGGACACGGGGAGCGGTCTCCGTCGGTCGCGCCGCCATCACGGCATTATGACCGTGGCCGGGGGGCGGCCGCCAGCCCGTTGGGGTCGGCGGCTCTCGTCATCCTGGCGGGCTAGGGCCTTCGACTCCCGCCCCGCGAGCGAGCGCCCGAGCCGCTGCGCGAGCTCGACTTGGAGCGAGAGGTGGAGCCTCGGGAGCCGCCGCTGGACCGCGTCCGGCTCGCCCCACCGCTGCTCCGGGGCGCGCTGCTGCGAGACTGGGACGAGGCTCCGCTGCTGCGGGGCGCGCTGCGGGGACGGGACGAGACCCCGCTGCTGCGGGGTGCGCTGCTGCGAGGTCGGGACGAGACCCCGCCGCTCTGGGGCACGCTGCTGCGAGAGCGGGACGTGACCCCGCTGCTCCGGGGCGCGCTGCTGCGAGAGCGGGACGTGACCCCGCTGCTCCGGGGCGCGCTGCTGCGAGAGCGGGACGAGACCCCGCCGCTCTGGGGCACGCTGCTGCGAGACCGGGACGAGACCCCGCCGCTCTGGGGCGCGCTGCTGCGAGGCCGGGACGAGACCCCGCTGCTCCGCGGCCGGCTGGAGATTCCCCGGCTCGGCGGGTTGCTGCTCCGGGGGCTGCTGGTCACTCCGCTGCCCCGAGACTGACTGCCCCGCGACGGCGACGGTCGCGCGACGGAGCGACTCCGGCTGGACCGGCTGGATCCGACCCAGGACGGGCTTGCGGTCGTCGGCGCCGACGAGGCGGCACCGCGCCCGGTGGCCGATCCCCCTCGCGATCGGGCCGCGGCGCGGCCCGGGTCGCCGTTCGGGCGTGCCACGGGGGCCGCGGTACTCCGCGATCGGGCACCCGGACGTCCGAGGGCGGTCGATCCCATGGGCACCGGGCTGGCTCCCCGGGCGGCCCGAGAGGAAGCTCCCGGACGGGGCCGCGCGGCGGCCGCCCGAGGCACTGCCGCCCGAGTGAAGTTGCGGGCGCTGCGGTCGGGACGGTCGTTGATCGAGTCGGCCACCCGCAGCTCCCCGACACTTCCAGGATCCACCCGATGCCGGGCGCCACCCCTGCGACCGAAGTCTCCGCGACGCACCACCGACCAGGCCCGATCGTGCCCGATCGAACCGCGGGGAACGGCGTGGCCGCGTGGCCCCCGGTAGCCGCGACGGTGCGGCCAGGGAACCACCGGACGATTGTAGGGCCCCAACGCACACCAGCCCACGTAACCACCGCCGACCCCCCAGCTGACCCAGCCGCCACCCCAGATCGAGCCCGGGGCCCAGTACCACCCGAGCGAGACCGAGAAGCCCCAGCGCCCGTAGTGGTGCGGCACCCAGCCCCACGGCTCGTAGGGAACCCACGTCCACCCGTAGGAGGTCCAGATCCACCGGCCGTTCGAGTAGGGGCTCCAGCCGGCGGTCACACGGGGCTGCCACACATAGCCCACCGGCTCCTCGTAGGCCCAGGTCCCGTTGTTGTCGAACTCCGGAGCGTACGGCTCGAGCTCCTCCGGAAGGTAGCGCCGGCTGTTGGCCGCCCAGGCCTCCCGCGACTCGAGGTCGCCATCCCACTGGCCGAAGTCGTCCTGTGCGTACCGGTCGAACGGTGCGGGTTCGGACGGCCCATCTCCCCAGCGGGCCCACGTTCTCTCACCCGCGGCCAGGCGGACGTGGTCGCGGCCGGTGTCGAGCGAGGCCTCACCCTCGTAGACGGAGAGCTGCGTTTCGCCTCCGTCGACGTCGACGCGGACGATGCTCGGACCCATGGCCTCGACCAGGCCGCCCGGGGTCTCGATCTGGAAGATGGCCGACTCCGGGGCCCGGGCCCGGAGGATGAGGCTGCCCGACCACAGACGCAGGATGACGCGCTCGTCACGGCTCTCGTCGTGGTCGGAGTAGTCGAGCTTGCTGCCCCGGTCGAGGCGCACCACGGTTCCCTCGGGGAACTGGAACGCCACACGTCCCGCGGCATCCGTCCACACCCGGTCGCCGGGGAGGAAGGGAAGGTTCGGGATCGCCTCCTCCGCGGAGGCCTCGGTGGCCCGCTGCAGGGTGACACCGGCCTCCACGTGTCGGATGTGCCCGTGTCGGTACTCCTCCTGCGCTGCGGCGGAAGTGGCGCCAAACCCGCTCACAGCAAGGGCGAGACTCGTCAGAATGAGTGCGCGCTGCCGCATGGTCGTTCCACCTCCGGGAGCCCCCATGGCTCCCGCCGGGCTTCTGAGCAAGGGCCGTGCCGGATCACCGTCAGCCGTAATACCCGCAGAATCAACGTTCTGCGGGAAATCGCCCCCGCTGGAGTGTCCTGGGGAGAGTGCGCCACCGTCCTCTCTGGATCACGCCGTCCCCGCGCTTGAAGCCCGCGTCCATCCTTGATATTCTCCCTGTTCGCTGCATTGCCGGAGTGGCGGAATTGGCAGACGCGCACGGTTCAGGGCCGTGTTAGCTTCGGCTAGTGTGGGTTCAAGTCCCACCTCCGGCACCAGCCC
>JAJDNS010000002.1 GCA_022340585.1 Acidobacteriota bacterium | reverse complement strand
GCCATCCCGGTGGCCGCCGTCTTCTATCGGCTTCCGCCGTCGTCGCCCTTCCTCCTGCCCGCGTGGTTCGTGGCCCAGGGCTGGATGCTGGGGTGGTTCGGCCCGGTGCTGGCCGCCCTCGACGAGCTGGCCCCGCCCGGCCGGCGGGCCACCGTCCTGGGCTTCGGCCTGCTCGCCATCAACCTCCTGGGCGTGGCCACTGGCCCCTGGGTTGCCGGCCTGATCGGTGACCGGGCGAGCCTCACCGCCGGCCTCCTCGCGGCCCTCGGGGTGGGTGCCCTGTCCCTGGCGCCCCTTCTTCTCGCGGCCCGACTTCAGTCGCGTCCGGAGCGTCCGCGGGTGTAGGCTCGGCCCGATGGCCGTCCTGCGCGACGCCTCTGCCACCCAACCCGCCCGTGTGGCGCGCCTGCAGCAGGCGCGTCACGGTTCCCTCGCCCCGGTCTACCTCCGCGCCCACCTGCCCGAGCCCGACTACACCCGGCCGCTGCTCCAGGTGGCGCCAGAGCAGCGCGAGCGGATCATCGGGAAGCTGGCGGTCCTGTACGGCCGGGAGAGGGCCGAGGTCTGGTGGCCCGACTTCGAGCGGCTGATGCGGGTCTACCACGCGCACAAGACCCCGGAGATGCTCGAGGACGACGCGCCCTTCGACCCCGCCGAGCGCTTCTCCGAGCAGGACGTGGTCCTCATCACCTACGGGGACCTCCTCACCAGCGGCGACCGTCCTCCCCTGGGAGCCCTGCGCGATTTCGTGCGTGTCTTCATGCGGGGAGCGATCAATACGGTCCACATCCTCCCGTTCTTCCCCTACTCCTCCGATCGCGGCTTCTCGGTCATCGACTTCGAGGAGGTGGACCCCCACCTCGGCCAGTGGAAGGACATCGAGGACCTCGGCCGACGCGTCCGTCTCATGTTCGATGGGGTGTTCAACCACGTGTCGTCCAAGAGCAAGTGGTTCCAGGGGTTCGTGAACGGAGACCCCGAGTTCCAGGACTACTTCATCGCCTTCGGTACCCGGGATGCCATCGACCCCGACCACCTCCGGCTCATCCTCCGGCCGCGCGCCTCGGACCTCCTGAGCCCGTTCCACACCATCAATGGTCCTCGCTTCGTGTGGACGACCTTCAGCAAGGACCAGGTCGACCTCGACTACCGCAACCCCCACGTCCTGGTGGCCATCGTCTCCATCCTGCTCCTCTACGTGCGCCGGGGTGCCGACATCATCCGCCTCGACGCCGTCACCTACGTCTGGCGCGAGCTGGGGACGCGGTGCGCGCACCTGGACGAGACCCACGCCCTCGTCCAGCTCTTCCGCGCCATCCTCGACGTGGTGGCCCCCCAGGTAGCCCTCATCACCGAGACAAACGTCCCCCACGAGGACAACGTCAGCTACTTCGGCGACGGCACGAACGAGGCACAGATGGTGTACAACTTCGCCCTGCCGCCCCTCGTGCTCCACACCTTCCACACCGGCAGCACCGATCGGCTGTCTGGCTGGGCTCGGACCCTCGACCACGTCTCGGACAGCGCGACGTACTTCAACTTTCTCGATTCCCACGACGGGATCGGGCTCATGGGGGCCCAGGGGATCCTGTCCCCCGAGGAGATCGACGCCCTGGTGGCCTGCTGCTACCGTCACGGGGGACTCGTCTCCTTCCGCGACAACGGCGACGGCACCAAGAGCCCCTACGAGATGAACGCCACCTGGTACAGCGCCCTCAACCGGGACGAAAGCGGCGAGCCCTTGTCGCTGCAGGTGGACCGCTTCATCGCCGCCCGCTCCATCGCCCTGGTCCTGCGGGGAGTCCCGGGCATCTATCTTCCCAGCCTCTTCGGGGCCAAGAACGACACCGCCGCCGTCCTCGCCGGGGCCGAACCGCGCTCCATCAACCGCAAGACCATCGACGAGGAGGCCCTGTTCGCCCTCCTGGGCGACCGGGAGTCCTGGGTCCACCAGGTGGCAGTCCGGTTCCGCCGATTGATCCAGCGGCGGATCGAGAACCCGGCGTTCCACCCGAACGCCGACCAGGAGGTTCTCCAGGCGGGCCGAGCCGTGTTCGCCGTTCTCCGCACGCCGCGCGGCGGGCGTCGAAAGGTCCTGGCCGTCACCAACGTGACCGCTCAGGGCCGGCAGGCGCGCTTCACGCCCGAGGAGCTCGGGGGCCGCCACCGGACCTGGCGCGACCTCATCTCGGGCCAGGCCTTCGGCCGGACCTGGGACGGCGGCCTGGACCTCCGCCTTCGTCCCTATGGCGTCCTCTGGCTCACGCCGGCTTGACGTCGTCCCGAGGACCGAACCGGCCTGCGGCCGGATGCCTCGACAGGGCGCGCCCTCGTGGGGCGCCACCCGAAGGAACTCCCGTCAGATCAGCTGGCCCGGGCTACGAGCCGGTGAGCCTCGTGGCCAGCGCTTTTGCGCGGGCGGGGTAGGCGGTGAGAAGCGCCTTCGCCCTCTCCGCCACCTGGGCGCCGGTGAAGCCGTAGTGCTCCATCATGTCCTTCAGCGGGGCGGAGGCCCCGAAGCGGTCCTCGATGGCCACCACCTCGCCCAGGGGCCCGACGAGGCGGTGCCAGCCCTGGGGCACCCCGGCCTCGACGGCCATGCGCGCCCACACCCCGGGGGGAAGAACGGAGTCGCGGTAGGCCTCGTCCTGCTTCAGGAAGAGGCCGGGGCTGGGCATGCTGACGACCCGCACCTTGTCCTTCCCGAGGATCTTTCGCGCCTCCAGCGCTACCGACACCTCGGATCCGCTGGCCATCATCACCAGCTCAGGCGTTCCCTCGGCGTCGGCGAGGACGTAGCCGCCCCGCTCCACCAGGGCCGGGCCGTCCAGGACCGGCAGGTTCTGCCGGGTCAGGAGCAGGGTCGTCGGGCCGCCCTCGTGGGTCATGGCGAAACGCCAGGCCGCCGCGGTCTCGTTGGCGTCGGCGGGGCGGAGGACGGTCAGGTGGGGGATGGCCCGCAGCGCGGCCGCGTGCTCCACCGGCTCGTGGGTCGGACCGTCCTCGCCCACCGCGATGCTGTCGTGAGTGAAGACGTAGATGACCGGAAGCTCCATGAGCGAGGCGAGGCGGATCGACGGCCGCATGTAGTCGGCGAACATCAGGAAGGTGGCGGTGAAGGGCCGGATTCCCCCGTGCAGGGCCAGCCCGGAGGCGATCGCCCCCATGGCGTGCTCGCGCACTCCGAAGTGGACGTTGCGCCCGGCGTAGCCCCACTCCGCGCCCACCGCGCCCTCCCGGTCGCCCTTCAGCGCCGGGTTCTGGAAATCGCCGGCGCCCTTGAGCGCGGTGTTGGTGGATGGGTTGAGGTCGGCCGATCCCCCGAGCAGCTCCGGCACACGGGCGCCGATGGCGTTGATCACCGCGCCCCCCGCCTTCCGCGTGGCCATCGGCTTGTCGTCGGCGGCAAAGGTCGGGATGTCGGCGTCCCAATCACCGGGGAGCTCGCCGGCCATCACCCGCTCGAATTCCGCGGCCAGCTCGGGATGGGCCTTCCGGTAGGCCTCGAATCGGTCGCGCCACTCGGCCTCGGTCTTCGCCCCCTGTTCCACCGCCGTCCGCATCCGCTCCAGCGCGTCCTCGGGAATGAAGAACGGCTCCTCGGACGGGTACCCCAGGGCCCTCTTCGTCTGCTTCACCTCGTCGGGCGTGAGGGGCGAGCCGTGGACGCCCGAGGTGTCCTGCTTCGGGCTGCCGAAGCCGATGTGCGAGCGGACGATGATGAAGGACGGCTTCTCCGTCGCCGACTTCGCCGCCGCGAGCGCGGCGTCGACGGCGTCGAGGTCGTTGCCGTCCTCGACCGTCTGCACGTGCCAGCCGCAGGCCTCGAACGTGCGTCCCATGTCCTGGGTGAACGAGAGGTCGGTGGCTCCGGCCAGGGAGATGCGGTTGGCGTCGTAGAGGCAGGTGAGCTTGCCGAGGGCGAGGTGCCCGGCGAGGGACGTCGCCTCGAGGGCCACGCCTTCCATCAGGTCGCCGTCACCGGCCAGGGCGAAGGTGCGGTGGTCGATCACGGTGTGGCCGGGCCGGTTGAAGCGCGCGGCCAGGTGCGCCTCGGCCATGGCCATCCCCACGCTGTTGGCCAGGCCCTGGCCGAGGGGGCCGGTGGTCGTCTCGACCCCGGGGGCCATGCCGTGCTCGGGGTGTCCCGGGGTCCTGCTGCCCCACTGGCGGAAGCGCTTGATCTCCTCGAGAGGGAGGTCGTACCCGGTGAGGTGCAGCAGGCTGTAGAGCAGCATCGAGCCGTGACCGGCCGAGAGCACGAAGCGGTCGCGGTCGGGCCAGCTCGGGTTCTTTGGGCTGTGCCGGAGGTGTCGTGACCAGAGGGCCCAGGCCGCGGGCGCCGCCCCGAGGGGCAGCCCCGGGTGACCGGAGTTGGCCTCCGCGATGGCGTCGATGGAGAGGGCGCGGATCGTGTCGACGCAGAGCTGGTCGAGCGCGGGGTCGGTCCTGGGCATGAGAGATCCTCCGAGAGCGGTCCTGACCAGGGCGTCTGACGCTCCGACGCCCGGGGGATTGCGCTGCCGAGACGCGGCCGACAGCAATCGCGCATTATATCCGCCGCCGGCCCCCCTTTTTGCCTTTACCGCTGGCCCGCTCGGGCGTAGCCTCGGTGTACCCGGCCGCCTGGCCACGGAGGCAGTGATGCAGTCCTTGAACAACATCGTGAGCGAGGAGTCACTCCACGTCCCCGACTACCACCTCGACCACTTCCAGGCCCGCGTGCTGGAGGAGCTGCACCTGGAGTTCTTCTTCGCCCGGTGCCGGTTCCTCATCACCCCCGCCTGCCGCTACATCACCACCGGCAAGGCCACGCCGCAGGAGATCGCCCAGCTCGAGGGGATCCTGGCCCAGCGCCAGGAGGTCATCGAAGAGCTCAAGGGCTACCTGATGTACGGCCTCACCCTGTACTCGGCGCTGCTGGAGACGAACTCGTACCACATCGAGGTCAACGACCACCTCGTGATCGCCCGTTTCGTGGGGCTGAAGGATGGCTTCGAGGTCAAGCTCTACACCCTCCGGGGCGAGGACCTGCCCGCGCGCTACGAGGACAAGATCTACCTGGGACGCGACGTGGTGAGGCTGGACCGCCTCGACCGCGACCACTTCGGCCTCCGCGAGATGAGGAACGCGCTGCGGGAGCAGAACGTCAAGCTCCGCCGCCGGTTGGACGAGTACGCCCCCGACAGGCTGCGGAAGAAGCTGGAGAAGGACTACCTGGGAGACCTCCAGGAGCTGGTCGAGGACTTCTCGAACGACGCGGGCAAGATCCTGAAGGAGTTCCCCCCGGCGTTCCCCGGCGACGAGCTCGACTGGCGCGTCCTGCTGGAGATGAACCGTCGCTTCCGGGAGCTCAAGCACCGGCTGGTGGAGATCGACGCCCTGCTCCTGGACATGGAGAAGGCACTCTTCAACAAGAGCCGCCACGCCGCCCGCTACGTCACCAAGTTCCGCAAGGACGTCACCAACGACGTGAACTACATCATGCTGAAGGTGAACGGCCGCATCACCGACGCGGTGAACGGGATCCGGCTCTAGCGTCAGCCACCGGAGCGCTTCGACTTCAACCCCCGGGCCGCGAGGGCGGACTCGACGCGGTCGCGGAGATCGCCCTGGAGCTCGAGAGCGCCGTCCTTCACCGTTCCCCCGGTGCCGCAAGCCGTCTTGAGCTCCCGGGCTAGCGCGGTGGCCTCGGCCTGGCCTCCCGGCAGCCCGGAGACCACGGTGACCACGCGGCCCGAGGCGCGGCGCTCCAGCCGCAGGCGGATGCCCGGGCCCGGCCGCGCCGGCGCGGCGGGTGCGCTCTGCGGCGCCGGCGCCTCGCCCCCCGTCGAGTACACGAGACGGACGTTGCCGTCGCCGGGGGTGGGCCGGTCCCTCCGGCGCTTCACGACCCTGCCGACCGTGCCACCCGCCGCTCCACGTTCCAGCCCTCGACGCGGACGACGGGCGAGACCGGGCCGAGGTCGCCCGCCGCCCACGTGGCCTCCAGCTCCAGGGTCTCGCCAGGAGCCAGGGTGACGTCGTTGTCGCTCCAGAGCACGGGGAGGACCTCGTCGCCGTCCTCACCCTTGTGGACGCTGGGGTGGACGAAGAAGGCCATGGCCTTCGAGGTGTTCTCGAGGCGAACGTGAGCCCGGCCCTGCTCGCCCGAGGTCGCGACGTGCGCGGTGGCCTCCACCTCCGCCGGGGGAAGGGAGTCGAGCGCGGTCAGATCGGCGTATTCCTCGACCGGGGTGTAGTACCACTTCGTGTCGTCCCAGGCCAGGGTCTCGGGCTTCGTGGAGAGCCAGTAGACGTTTCGGCTCACGGTGCCCCCGGCGGCGTCGTCGAGAACGAGCACGACGAAGTAGGCGGAGGTCAGGCCCTCGACTTCGGGAAGGGCGAATACCTTCGCGGTGCCGTCGGGGGCAACGTCCACCTTCTCGGTGTGAGAGTGCTTCTCGACCCCGTTCAAGTCGAACACTCGGGCGGTGACCGTCATCCCCGGGAAGTCCTTGAGGGTCGAGTTCACCACGACCGCCGAGCGGTCGTCGTAGGCGTACTGGACGTGGAGCGCCTCGTTGGCCTTCTTGGCGCCAAAGTACGAGCCGCCCGGCCGCAGGTAGAAGTCGTAGAGGTGCCAGATCATTCCCGGCCAGGCGTTGTTGAGCATCCACTGGATGACCCCGGTGGCGACGTACTTCCTCTCCCGGAACGACTCGAACATCGCCCGGTGCGACTCGTAGGCCGCCACCTGGGCCTTGAGGGCGTACTCCTCGAGGTCCTTCGGCTTGCCGTAGCGGGTGTTCATCGCCGCGTTGAAGACGTCGAGGGTCTTGAAGGGTCCGCCCCCGGCGTGGAAGTTCCAGACCTCGTCGATCGGCCACAGGTCGTCCTCGGGGATGAAGCGCCTCAGGCTCTCCACCGGCGGCGGGGCCGGCCCGGGCCCGATCTCGGTGGCCAGGCCGTGGGGCCCGCCGAGCTCGGTGTCGGTGTACCAGTAGATCGGCGGCACCCACTCGTAGGGACCGCGCATCTTCACCCCGCTCGGCCCGGTGAGCTTCGAGGGCTCGTGGTGGGCCGACGACACCACGGGGCGGGCGAAGCTCAGCTCCTCGAGGGTGGCGAGGTAGGCCTTCTCGATCTCCGGCGGCGGCGGGCCGTCGCTGGCGTTCAGCCACGTGAAGACAGAGGCGTGTCCGCGCAGACGGAGGATCTGGTCCTCGAGCTGAGCGACCGCGATGGGCAGGTCCTTCTCCGTCCACTTGTCCCATTCCTCCCAGTAGTGGCAGCAGCACCAGCCGGGCATGACCATCAGCCCTTCGCGGTCGGCGATGTCGAAGAACTCGTTCCACTCCAGCTTTCCCTCGAGGCGGACGGTGTTGAGTCCCATGTCCTTGACGTAGCGCAGCTCCTGCTCGAACCGCTCGCGTGAGTAGCGGAGCGTCATCTCCGGGGTCCAGCCCGCGCCGCGGACGAGGATGTTCTTCCCGTTGACCTTGTAGACGAGGTGGGTGTTCTCGTCCATCTCGGCGGTGAACTCGCGGATGCCGAAGCGCGACACGCTGCGGTCGGAGACCGACCCGTCCACCTTCACCACGAGCTCCAGGTCGTGGAGGGTCGGCTCGCCGTACTGGAAGGGCCACCACAGCTTCGGGTCCTCCAGCACGAGCTGGGGGAGCTCCTCGGACGTCAGGACGACCTCGCGCTGCTCTCCGGCGCCGAGGGCGACCTCGCTCGCGAACGTGACCTCGCCGATGGTGCCCTCGAGGGTGCCGGTCACCGGCTCCGCCGTGGCGTTGCGGGCGAAGACCCTCACCGTCAGCTCCGCACGGTCGAGGGTGGGCGGGTTGAGCTTCGACAGGACCAGGGGGTGCCGGAGGGTGACGGGGCCGCTGGTCGCGACCGCCACCGGGCGGTACAGGCCCATCACCTTGTCCGGGGGCATCGGGTTCCAGTCGACGAAGGTGAGGGCGAGGTCGCTGGGCGTCGGAGCGAAGACCTCGACCGCGAGGGCGTTCGCCTCGCCCACTCTCGCCGTCCCGGTGACGTCGAACTCGTGGATTCGCCACGACCCGGCGATGTCGTCGGCCGCGGCGATCTGCCGGCCGTTGAGCCACACGTTGGCCTTGAAGTTGATGCCCCCGAAGCGCAGCCAGACCGTCCGTCCGGCGGCCTCGGTGGGGAGCGTGAACTCCGTCCGATACCACCACGGCACCCGGAAGGGGCTGTCCTCGGGCATCTCCACGAGGGAGAAGTTGCTGCCTATCTCGTACTCGGTCCCCGGGATGTCCCGGACGTTCATGGCCACGTGCGGGTTGGGGAACGTCCCGTCGTCGACCAGCGCCCGCACCACGGTGGTGGGCACGGTGGCCGCGTGCCAGCCGGTCGTGTCGAAGCCGGCCTGGGAGAGAGCCTCGCCTCCCTGGTCCACCTCCGCCGAGGACTGGATGGTCCAGCCCTCCGCCAGCTCCAGCCCCACCGCTGCCGCCTCCTGTTTCATCCGGCACCCCCCAAAGAGCAAAGGGAAGAGCAAGAACGGTGCAAGCCGACGTGTCTCGAGCATGTGGTGCCCCCTCGCGTGTCGGGCGCGAGGCTAGCCCCTCGGGCGGCCCGACGCAAGGATGCGGTGAGCCCGATTCCGGGCCATCTGTGACTCTGCGCGGACGGAGGCGTCACCCAGTGGGGACGCCCCCTCTTGCCCACGAGGTCCGGCGACACCCCCGGGCCGGCAAGTCGCTGACAGGGAGTCTGTTAGTGGCGTCCTTAAACTCACTTGACGCACGTTAGCTGGCACAGGCGTTGCTTAGGTGGTAGCGTCGGAAGTGAGCACTATCTTCATTCGGAAGTGAGCACTGTCTTCATGAAGAGGGGCAATCGCGTGCGTTTCATGGCGGTGGTGGCCCTGGCCGGCCTGGGCCTGCTCGTCGCGGGGTGCGCCACGCAGCAGCAATCGCAGCAGCAGCCACCCCAGTTCCCTCAGCCCCCTCAGCCCCCTAACCCGACCTCCTCGTCCGAGGCGGAATCGCAGGGCGAGCCGTCCGCGGAGGCCCAGTCCGCCGAGAACGCGGGGAGCTCCCAGGGATCGGGCTCTCCGGGCGCGGATTCGAGCGCCGATGCGTCCACGTCGGGTGAGTCCGGTTCCGAGGGCGCCGAGAAGGGGGAGAAAGCCAGCGCCTCGGCGTCCGCCAGCGCCGGCGGGAGCTCGGGCTCCGAGGGTTCCACCGGCGCGCCGTCGTCGTCGTCCGGCCACTCCGGTTCCCCGGGCGCCGAGGCGGGCTCGGAGTCGAGCGCCGATGCGTCCACGTCCGGTGAGTCCGGCTCCGCGGGTCCGACCGGCACGTCGGGCTCCCCGGGCGGCCCGGCCGGATCGCAGGCCAGCGCGGCGGCGGGGGGCAGCGGCGGCGCAGCCTCTGGCTCCCAGGGATCGTCGGGTGCC
>JAJDNS010000216.1 GCA_022340585.1 Acidobacteriota bacterium | reverse complement strand
CTGCTGCATCGTCGGCCCGACCTCGCCGCCCATTGGGGGCTCGGGGAAGGGCAGGACCTCCTGGGCCGGAACGAAGCCGGCCGATAGCAACACGACAGTGGTCATGCCGGTGATGAGGATCTTCGCATTCTTCATGATCAGAGCTCCTTGACAGCTTTTTCGCCCTGGGCTCCCCGCTCTTGCACTTCTCCAGGTCCGGCACATCGAGCCGATGCCGTCGTCGTCTTCGGCTCTCACGGACCTGATGAGCCCTGGTTTCTTGTCACGGCTCACGGCGTGTACCAGATCGGCGACGTGTAGGCCCGCTCCTGCTGGACCATGGCGGCGTCGTCGGGGAGCTGGATCTTGTCGCCGTAGAAGGCCTTGTCGTAGGCGAGCCACGTCGGCGTGGGGATCTCGAGGACCCGCACGTAGTAGACGGCGCGCTCCGAGGGGTCGAAGTCGGGGTCCTTCCAGTAGCCCATGAGAAGAGCGTCCCCGATGGTGTTGGTGAATCGGGCGCCCTCGACCGTGTTGCCTACGGGCGGAAGCTTGCCGTCGGCACCCGGCTTCCGGTCTCCAGACCAGACGACGTCGTACACCTTCTCCTGGAGCGACCCGTCGGCCTCGTGCCAGCCCTTCACGATCTGGACGCGGTCCAGGTTGGCCCCGTCCGGGTCGCGCAGGGCGCGGACCATGAAGCTCGGCGAGGCCCCGTCGGGCGCCGAGCGCAGGTCGCCGCCCATGGGAACGCCGCGGTCATAGCCCGCCTGGGCGAAGTCGGGGCGGTCCACCTCGTCCGGGGCGAAATCCCAGCCCGCGAAGACCCGCACCGCCATCCGGGTCCCGGTGGTGGCGTAGACCTCCTTGCGCCGCATGGCGTCGAAGAGGCCTTCGCGGGTGTTCTCCGTGGCCCACACCGCGGCCAGGCCGGAGGCCAGGGCCTGGTAGTGACGGATCGTGATGTCGCGGCCGTCGGGCGTCTCGTTGACGCCGGTGATCTTCTCCTCGTAGCGACCGGGAGCGCCGGGCTCGGCGGGCGTGGCCTTGCCGAAGAAGTTGTCCTCCTGGGTGGTGGCGAGGCCGGTGTGGGAGTCGGTGGAGCCGATCATCCCGAACTTGAACGGGTTGGCGCCGAGCTTCGCGTCCCAGGCCAGCCCCTGCTTCAGGGCCTCCCGGGCGTACTCACGGGGGATCATGTCCGGGTCCTTGGCCGCCCCGAAGCTGCCCCGGTCCCAGGTCCCGTAGTCGGCGAACTCGTCGTTGGGGGAGAGGCTCGGGTGGGCCTCACCGTCGCCCTTGATCTGGGTCACCTCGTAGATCGGCTCCCAGCGCATGCGGCGCTCGGCGTAGTCGCGGTCCAGGGGCGTGCGGTCGGTCAGGGTCACCGCGTCGAACATGAGGCCGTTGGAGAGGTTGCCGTTGTGGGGGATGGCCAGCAGGCGGTCGCCCGTCTCCTCCTCGTAGGCGGCCATCCAGGCCCACAGGTCCTCGGGGTCGGTGGAGTCGTAGTTGGAGAAGGGGATGATCCGGTCCGCACGACTCTTGTCCCCCCGGAAGACCACGTTGCGGTGGAGGTTGTTCCCGCCGGGGCTGGAGGTCCACTCGTAGCCGATGAGGGCGGTGAAGACGCCGGGCTGGTTGTACTCCTCGGCGTACGACGTGAGGCGCTCCCAGACCGACCGCGTCAGGGCGTCGTCGTCCTTGAGGGGGTCGTCGCGCTCCGCCATGTACCTCCCCCAGAGGGCATAGGCGCCCATGGGGTCTCCGCCCTTGACGAGCCCGTGAATCTCCTTGCCGAACTCGGTCCGCAGGAGCTCGGGGTCGGAATCGGCGATCATGGGGGCGAGGCCCAGGTTCTCGGCGTGGTCCGCCACCACCAGGAAGTCCAGGGGGCGCTGGAGCCGGACGCGCTGCCCGCTGCTGGCCACGACCGTCTCCCCGCGGGCGAAGCGGTAGGCCTCCTCCGGCCCGAGCACGCAGCCGATCATCCCCGCGTCGGTGGAGAACGAGGTGTGGAGGTGGGTGTCGCCCCAGAAGACGCGCTGGGGGTAGCCCTGGTGCAGGTAGGGCGAGTACTCCTTCCTTCCGAGCGTGACGTCCTCCGGCTCGGCGGACAGGTCCAGCTGCTGGGCCTGGGCCGCGCCCGCGAGGGCCGCGATCATCACGAATGCGCACGTTGACTTCATGGTCTCTCCCTTCCGTCTCTCTCTTCCCTCTTCCTCCGAAGGGGCTCGTCGCCCACCGTCGGGCATGTCCATCCTTCGTCGGCCAGGCAGGTCTCGATCTCGGCCGTCAGCTCGGAGAGGAGCTCCGAGTACTCTCCCGTGCGGAGCAGCGCCTCCTCCGAGCCGCCCTCCTGCCAGCGGGCCAGGGCCGCCGTGCAGGCGAGGTAGTCCCGGCACAGGGATCGAAAGGACTCGCTGTTCTCGTATGCTCGCCCCACGGCTTCCTCCCTTCCCGCGAATCGGCACTTGATCGCGGCGAGGGTCGCGGAGCTCGATATGCTCCCTGGCATTCTGGTCTCCACCTCCGAAGTCGGAGAAGGATAGGTCACCCGCGAGTATCGCGGCAGTGCTTTACCGTATCGATTTGTACGCTACGATCAGCCAAGCACCTCGGAGGGAGCCACTTGGCGGTTTCGTCGGGAGTGGGGCCGGGATTCCGGCACACAGGGCTGTCACGGCACGGCCGTGACGTCGGCTAGACTACAGCCTGCCAGGTCTCGAGCGGAGACGGCCTGGCGAACCCGGCCCCCATGCCCCTGGAGACGCCGCGTCGGCCATGGCCACGATGACGGTAGGGAAGCCCTCTCCCGAGGAGATCCGGTCCCAGCTCGAGCGGATCCTCGGACACCGCGATTTCGAGGCGTCCGTCCGGCTGCGGGACCTTCTGCGCTATGTGGTCGAGGAGACCCTGGCGGGCCGAGGGCATCGGCTGAAGGGCTACACCATCGCGACCGAGGTGTTCGGCCGCGGCAAGGACTTCGACGCCAACCTCGATCCCATCGTCCGCATCCAGGCCGGGCGCCTGCGGCGTGCCCTGGAGCGCTATTACCTGGTTGGCGGCGGAGACGATCCCGTCCTCATCAGCGTTCCCAAGGGCGGCTACGTTGCCTCCTTCGCCAGGAACGACCGGTCCGCGCCCACCCCCGCCCCGTCGGTCTTCGAGACGGTCCCCACGCTTCCCCTGGGTGTCTCCGTCGCCGTGATGCCCCTCAAGCAGATCCCTCCCAGCGCCGAGAGCCGATCCTTCGGCGAGGGACTCACCGAGGATCTGTGCCACGAGCTCGACCGCTACCAGGACCTCGTCGTCATCCCCTTTCGCGGCACGGCGCTGCCGGCCGACGGGGGCAAAGATGGGGAGCCGAGCCGGATGCTCGGCGCCCGCTTCCTTCTCGAGGGGAGCGTGCGACGGAGCGGGGGCGAGGTGAAGGTCTCCGTCCGACTGATCGACGGAGCAGAGGGCCACCGCCAGGTGTGGGCACAGGGCTACCGACGGCCGCTGAGTCCCAGCAGCCTCATCGGGATCCAGGAGGAGGTCGCCCGCAGCGTGGCGACCGCCGTCGGTGGCGAGTACGGGGCCATCTCGCAGCGCCTGGCGAAGAAGGCGCGCAAGGTCCCGCCGGCGAACCTCGGCACCTACGAAGCCGTCCTGTGCTTCTACGACTACGAGAGATCCCTGAACCCCGAGCTGGGAGCCCAGTGCCTGGCCGCCCTCCAGGCGGCGGTGCGACGCGAGCCGGACTACGGACCGTGCTGGTCGGCCCTCTCCACGATGATGCGCAACGCCTACATCCTGGACCTCAAAGGCTTCGAGGACCCCCGGGGTCGGATGGCCGAGTATGCCCAGCGGGGCGCCAGACTGGCGTCCCGGAGCCAGATGGCGCGAGGGGTCCTGGCCCACAGCCACTTCGTCCTGGGCGAGCGCGAGGCGTTCCTGCGAGAGATGGAGACGGCGCTCGCGCTCAACCCCGGCTCGCCGTTCTGGGTGGGCGCCGCTGGATACCTCCTGATCCTGGCCGACGAGGGGGAGCGTGGCCGGCCACTCCTGGAGAGGGCCATCGCCATGAACCCCTGCCATCCCGGGTGGTTTCACCACGCCCTGTACGTCCACCACCATGTCCGGGGCGACTACGAGCGCGCCCACCAGGAGACGCTCAAGGTCGGCTTCGACGTCGCCCACTGGGGGCCCCTGCTTCGCGCTGCCGTTCTCGGCCCGCTCGGCCGCGCGGCCGAGGCCCGGTCCGCCGTCTCCGAGCTGCTGGACCTGGTTCCCGACTTCGAGTCTCGTGCCCGGGATCTCGCGAGCCGCCCCATCCTGTCGGACGCCGTCGTGGACGCCCTCCTCGACGGCCTGCGCAAGGCGGGGATGCGAGTCGAGGACGGCTGAGCCCCGTCGTCCCCTGAGCCCGGGCTGGCGGGATCCCAGGCGGATCCAGACGACAGGGATCGTCGCCCCCGAAGCCGCGCAGGGGCTCTCCGCCGAGCCCCCAACGTCCGTGTGTATGATGCGGCGACGTCCCCGAACCCGAATGCGTGACACAGCCGAGCCCCGACCCGCAGCCGCGGAGCCCCGCCCCGCCTGGGGTCTCCTCGCCGCCCTGACCGCCCTCAACGTCCTCGCCTTCGTCGACCGTCAGCTCGTCGCAGTGCTTGCGCCTCTTCTCATGGAGGATCTGGGGCTGACCCGGGAGGAGATCGGAATCCTCATCGGGGTCACCTTCATCGTCGTCTTCGCGGGGCTCAACCTGGTGCTCGGCGCCGTCGCCGACCGCGTGTCCCGCCCGCGTCTCATCGCGGCCGGGCTGGCCGTCTGGAGCCTGGCCACGGGCCTCACCGGCGCCGCCCGGAGCTTCGCCCACCTGGCGGTCATGCGTGCGTTCGTGGGGGTGGGGGAGGCCACGCTGACGCCGGCCGGCCTGTCCATGCTGGGCGACCGTTTCCCGGCCCGTCGCCTGGGGCTGGCCAGCTCCATCTTCTACACCGGCATCCCCCTGGGCTTCGCCGCCAGCTCCTTCCTGGCGGGCTGGATCGCCCCCTGGCTGGGCTGGCGGGCCTGCTTCCTCGGCCTCGGCGGCGTGGGGGTCGTGGCTGTGTTGGCGATCGCCTTCGTCCCGGATCCCGGTCGACGAGACGTCCAGGGCGCCGCAGCGGCCTCCTCCGTCCCGGAGCAGGCACGAGACCTCGGGCGCGCCATCGTCCAGCGTCCCGCCATCCTCCTGGTCAGCCTCGCCGCCGCCCTCCTGGGCTTCATGGGCAGCGCCTCCCAGCTGACCATGACCTGGCTCGTCCAGGAACGGGGCCTGGAGTTCTCGCGGGCGGCCTTCCTCTCGGGGGCCATGCTCGCGGTGGGTGGTCTCCTGGGCAACGTTGCCGCCGGGGCGCTGACGGACTGGGCTCGGCAGAGGCATCCTGCCGGACGGCTCGTGGGGATCGCGGTCCTGGCTGCGCTGGCCTCTCCGATGGCCGCGGCCTTCTACCTGCTTCCCACCGACTCGCTCCTCTTCTACGGGGCGTGGTTCCTCGCCCAGGCCTGGATCCTCGGGTGGTTTGGTCCCGTGTTCGCGGCTCTCGACGAGCTGGCGCCTCCCGGTCGACGGGCAACGGTCCTGGGATTCGGGCTCCTGGTGACGAACCTTTTCGGCGTGGCCACCGGTCCGTGGGTGGCCGGGATCGTCGGCGACCGGGAGAGCCTCACCGCGGGGCTGCTCGTCGCCGTGGGGGTGGGGTTCCTGGCCGTCGTCCCGCTCCTGTGGGCCGCGCGCATCGATACCGGGAGACGTCCGGCGAGGCCAGGGAGAGAGTGACCGGCACCCATTGTCGTCCCTCTGGGGAGCACCGGCCACCGCGGGTGGAGCTGAGGGGACCCGCTCGTGGCGTCACGCTCGGCCGCTATGGTTGCTCCGCCCGCACAATGATGCTCACGACGCCGCGATCCCCATCGCGCGAGCCACGGCCGAGGCGATCTGGATGTCCTGGACGGCGACGCCGGTGGAGTCGAAGACGGTGATCTGGTCGTCGTCGGTCCGGCGAGGGGCGTTCCCGGCGATGACGTCCCCCAGCTCCCTCACCTGGTCGGGGGAGATGGCGCCGGCCCCGAGGGCGTGGGCGATCTCCCCTCGCTCACGGCACTGGGCGCGGCTGTCGGCCACCACCAGGCTGGCCCGGGCCAGGATCCCGGGGTCGAGCTCCTGCTTGTGGGGCGCGTCCGAGCCGATGGCGGTGATGTGGGTTCCGGGGTGAATGTCGTCGGCGCGGAGCAGAGGCTCGGTGGCGGGGGTGGTGATCACGATGAGGTCGCAGCTCGCCCCGAGCTCGGGCGGGTCCTTCGTAAGGAAAGCCGGCCCTGGTGGCCGGCTTTCGTGCGTTCAGGGGGCGGTGCCCGCCACCGGGTGGAACGGCTGGCTCGAGAGCTGCCTGAGCCGGTTTCCCTCTGCGTCTGGAGCCGGGCCGAGACAGTCCACCGCCCCGAGAGACTGATTCTCGAGGCTTCCCGGGACCAGGCTACTCGAGGCCCGGTGAGGCCGCACGTCCGGAGTTGTCGCCCCGGACGAGCGACCTGTCCGCCTAGGTGATGATGTCGACGGCGGCACCGACGCCGGCGCCGATGGCCATGCCCTTTCCGGTGTCCCCGGCGATGGCACCAACGCCGGCGCCAATCGCCGCACCCTTCGTCGTTCCGCCACAGGCGACCATGGTGGCGAGGCTGGCGACCATGACGGTGAGCCCACCGACCATGAGGAGAGCTGC
This sequence comes from Acidobacteriota bacterium, assembly GCA_022340585.1. Taxonomy (GTDB): domain Bacteria; phylum Acidobacteriota; class Vicinamibacteria; order Fen-336; family Fen-336; genus JAJDNS01. The sequence continues at coordinate 25,242 of JAJDNS010000216.1, read as the reverse complement.
TACGATGCGCTTCATCTGAATCCTCCTTTCCTGGTCGGCGCCTAGCGCGCCTCGGCCGTGGCCTTGACCAGGCTGAGCCACACCACGCCCAGAACGGGTGCCCCGCGGCGTGAGGGATTCGCCTCGAACCAGGCATCGATCTTCGCGATCGCGCCGTCCACCGTCATGGCATCGAGCTTCTCGGTGAGCAGGGTGACCCACTCCGAGCCCTCCACGCCATCCTTCTCGCGGATCGCCCGCTGGACCACCAGCGTGTCGACCACGCCGACGATGTAGGCGCGCTTCTCGGGCTGTGTTGAGGCGAGCCACATGTTGCCATCGACCACCTTCGCTTCGTCCTCGGCGGCAAAGCCAACGCCGCCCAGGAGCAGTGCCGACATCACCGCAGTGGCGATGAGGTACCTCTTCTTCACGATCATTCGAGTCTCCTCCGTTGGGAAACAAGGACCTCCCAGGGAACACGTCTGGAAAGCCCGGGCATTATAGGCCAAAGAGCCCCCCGAGGGGTGGGCTCTCTCAAGCGCCGCCTCCGAAGAGGAGGCCGGGGGCATGGCGTCGGAGCTGCTGGCCATGGTCTCCGACTTCGAGTCCCGGGCCCGGGACCTGACCAGCCGGCCCATCCTCTCCGAGGCCGTCGTCGATGCCCTCCTCGACAGGCTACGCAAGACCGGTCTGAGCATCGAGTGAGCGGAGCAGTGGACGTGGCCCGAAGCCGCGGCTGACCAGCTCCACGCCCCGAACTCAAAGACCCACCCGATCCGGTTCAAGCTCCAGCGACCCAGCAGCTCGGTCAACTCGTCCTGGAGCCGTGACCGCAGCCACACCGAGTGCCCGGGCGCGGGATGGGCCGTCGTCTGGGAGGAGTCAGGCTGCGGAGGGGATGCTCACGACGCCGCGATCCCCACCGCCCGGGCCACGGCCGAGGCGATCTGGATGTCCTGGACGGCGACGCCGGTGGAGTCGAATACGGTGATCTGGTCGTCGTCGCTGCGACGTGGTGCCTTCCCGGCGATGACCTCGCCGAGCTCGCTCACCTGGTCTGGGGAGATGGCTCCGGCGTCGAGGGCGTGGGCGATCTCCCCGCGCTCGCGGCACTGGGCGCGGCTGTCGGCGACCACGAGGCTCGCGCGGGAGAGGATGGCGGGATCGAGCTCCTGCTTGTGGGGCGCGTCTGACCCGATGGCGCTGATGTGGGTCCCGGGGCGAAGATCCTCGGCCTGAAGCAGGGGCTCGGTGGCCGGCGTGGTCGTCACGATGAGGTTGCACTCCGCCCCGAGCTCCGCGGGGTCCTTCGTCACCGCCACCTCGAAGCCCTCGCTCTCCATGTCGCGGCGGTAGACCTCGAGCTTCCCGTCGCTGCGGCCCCACGCCAGCAGGGAGCGGCACTCGGTGATGGGCAGGAGATGCCGGGCCTGGAGGCGGGCCTGGACCCCGGTCCCCGCGATGCCGATCCGGGCGACCTTTCTCGGGGCCAGGTAGCGGGCCCCGACGGCCCCGGCGGCGGCGGTGCGCACGTCGGTGAGGTGGCCCCGGTCCAGGAGGGCGGCCACGGGCTGCCCCGTGGCCTGGCTGAACAGGAGCATCATGCCGTCGCCCGACGGGAGTCCCCGCTCGGGGTTCTTGTAGAACCCCGAGGCGATCTTGATCACGTACCAGGGCTCGCTCCGGATGAATCCGTACTTGATGTGGGTCTCGCCCTCGTCGAGGATGAGCTCGCCCACGGGGGGAACCACCGCGCGACCCTCGGAGTAGGCCACGAAGCCAGCCTCGATCAGGGGCAAGACGTCCAGTCCGGTGAGGACCTGCTGGATCTCGGGAAGCTCGACGATCCGCACCCTCAGGCTCCCGTGGGTGTGAGCTCGGCGAGGAGGGACTGGATCCGCTGGAGGCCGTCGCGCAGGTAGTCGTGGGGAAGGCCGTAGCTGACGCGCAGGTACCCGTCGAGACCGAAGTGGTCCCCGGGGACGATGAGAACGCTCTTCTCGTCCTTCAGCCGGTTCACGAGCTCGGTGGAGTTGATGTCCAGGTGGTAGCGGGCGAAGGCGATGGCCGCGGCCTGGGGCGGCACGATCTCGAACAGGTCCCCGTGGCCCCTCATCCACTCCTCGAGGACCGGGAAGCCCTCGCGGATGTACCGGCGGGTCCGGGCCAGGATCCTCGGACGCACCTTCCCCGAGAGGGCCAGGGCGGTGAGTCGGTTGGACAGCATGGTGGTGGCGATGGTGGTGTACTCGTGCCGGGCCCACAGGTCGTCCAGGGTCTCGGCCGGCCCCACCGACCAGCCGACCCTCAGGCCGGGCAGGCCGTAGGCCTTGCTCATGCTCCCCTGGGCCAGGACCTTGTCGTAGCGCCCGTAGAAGCTGGGGGTCTCCTCGTCGGTCTCGCGCTCGGCGCCGCGGTACACCTCGTCGGCCAGGAGCCACGCCCCCGCCCGCTCGGCCACCGCCACCACCGCGTCCATCTCCGACGGGGTCATGATCCGGCCGGTGGGATTGTTGGGGTTGCAGATGGCGATGAGCTTCGTGGCCGGCGTGACGGCGGCCTCCAGCTCGGCGAGGTCCGGGGCCCAGCCCCGCTCCTCCGAGAGGTGGCACTCACGGAGCCGCACGCCGTGGTTCTTCGCGATGCCCCACACCTGCATGTAGTTGGGCAGCATGATGACGGCCTCGTCCCCGGGGGCCAGAAGAGTGGTGATGGCCAGGAAGTTGGCCTCGGCCGCACCCACCGTCACCAGGACGTTGTCCGCGGTGGCGCCGGGATACATGGCCGCGATGGCCTCCCGCAGCTCCACCGTGCCGTTGGCCTGGGGATAGTTGATCTCGACGTCGTTCACCGCGGTGGGCTCGAGGCCGCCAATCTCGAGGAGCTCGCCCAGGGTCATGGGGTGGACCCCGCTCTCCGAGAGATTCACGTCCACGACGTTCTCGAACTTCGACATCATGCGTTCCATGACGAAGGGCTGGAACTCGCTCATCGCTGCACCTCTCGCGGTGGGCCGTCTGAAGGACCCGGGCCGCCAGTATCTCTCACCCGGACCCGGTCGGCCGAGGGGGTTGTCGCCGGAGCGACGACCGTGGCCCGGTGCAGGAGCCAGCCTTCCGGGTCGACCTCGAGCTCCGAGGGCCGCGCCGGCAGTCCGAAGCGGGCGGTGTCGTGGGCCGTCGCCAGCGCCATCGTCCGCCTCTCGGCACCACCGGGTCCGGGAAAGGCGAGGTCGAGGGGGGCGTCGTAGGGTGCTCCCTCCTGGATCTGCTCCACGTCGACCACGGCCTCTCCCGTGGCCTCGTCCCAGGCCCAGGAGACCCGGAGCTCGGGCATCCCGGTGCGCCGGAGCCACTGGCGGAAGAAGCCCTCGAGGGAGCCGCCGCCCCCGGCCTCGAGGACCCGCTGGAGATCCGCGGTGGTGGCGTTGCCGCCGGCGTGCTGCCGGTAGAACTCGCGCATCCCCCGGAAGAAGCGCTCGTCGCCGATCCGGCGTCGCAGCATGTGGAGCACCCAGGCCCCCTTCTGGTACACGAGGGGGGTGAGCTTCTCCGCGGGGTCGGTAACCTCGGGGTCCACGATCGCCCCCGGCCGCCTCGCGTCGAGGGCCACGAGCCTTTCCGCACCCGCCCTCAGCCGACCGCGCAACGCCTCCGGACCCTCGATGTGCTCGTAGAAGAGGGCGTCGAAGTACGTGGCGAACCCCTCGGAGAGCCAGAGGTCGTCCCAGTCGGCCGGCGTCACCGAGTTGCCCCACCACTGGTGGGCGATCTCGTGGGCCACCGGGAACTCGTCCACGTTGGGCCCCTGAAGCTCCGCCTCGGCGTAGAAGATCGCACTCGCGTTCTCCATTCCGCTGTAGCGGATGGTGGATTCGACCTGGGCGAGCTTGCTGTAGGGGTAGGGCCCGAGGAGGTCCGCGAAGTACTCCAACATCGCGACGCTCCGGGCGAACATGGGCGTGGCGGCGCCGGCGTCCGGGGCGAAGACCCAGAGGCTCAGGGGGATCCCGTCTGCCGTCCCCAGACGGGTCACCTGGAAGTCGGCGAGGCCCACGACCATGCAGTAGGCGGGGATGGCCACCGGCGCGCTCCAGCGGGTGAGGCGGCGCCCGCCGGAGAGCTCCCGTTCCTCGACCAGCCGTCCGGGGGCCACGGCCTCGAAGCGCTCGTCGGCGGTGATGGCGAAGTCCACCGTGGCCTTGTCCGACGGGTGGTCCACGCTGGGAAGCCAGTGGCGCGCACCCTCCGGCCAGTTGTCGCCGAAGAGGACCGGCTCCCCGTGGGCGTTGGGACGCGCCACGAGACTCACCCCGTCGGGCCGTCCCCGGTACCGTACCGTCAGCGGCAGGACCTGGCCCACGGACCCGCGGGGCTCCAGGGTCACGCTCAGCCGTCCCCCGTCGTGACGATAGGGGAGCGGCTGCCCCCCCGCCGTCACCGCCACCACCGTGGGCCCCTCGAAGTCCAGGCGCACCTCGGTCGCGTCGGAGAGCAGACGCACGTCGACACGGGTCGTCGCCTCGAAGGCGAAGGCGTCGGAGAACGCGATCTCCACGTCGTAGTGCAGGACGTCGATGGGCTGGCGGGGGTAGGCGTCGGCGTCGACCCGAGGGGCGCCGAGAGCCAGGAGGAGGCCCGCCACCAGCAGGGGGCGCCTAGCGGAGCTCGCGGACGTCATCGAGTGATTTCTTCCGGATGTCGGGGACGGTGGCGTCGGGGGCCGGGTAGCCGACCGGGATCAGGAGGAAGGGGCGCTCGTTCCTCGGGCGGTCGAGGATTCGGCCGAGAAAGCCCATGGGGCTGGGGGTGTGGGCGAGGGTGGCCAGGCCCGCGGAGTGCAGGGCCGCGAGGAGCATTCCCGCCGCGATACCCACCGACTCCTGCACGTAGTAGTTCTTCCGCCGCACCTCGGCTCCCTCGGGTCCAGGCCGTGTCTCCCAGTCGATGGCGAACACTACCACCAGCACCGGCGCCCTCTCCAGGAACGGCTTTCGCCAGTCCGTCCCCAGCGGGGCGAGGTCGGCCAGCCACTCCGGGGTCGCTCGCCGCTCGTAGAACGCCTTCTCCTCGGCCTCCGCTCCCTCCCGGATCCGGCGCTTCGAGTCGGGGTCCTGCACCACCACGAATCGCCAGGGCTGGCGGTTGGCCCCGGAGGGGGCGCTGGCCGCGGCCTCGATGGCGCAGTCGATCAGGTCGAGGGGCACGGGGTCCGACGAGAAGTCGCGGACACTTCGCCGCCGCCGGAGACGGTCGCGCAGCTCGCGCACACGCTCACGCGACTCCTCCGGGCCGAGGCGCTCGAAGTCGAGAGGGATGAAGCGGTGGGTCATGTTCGGCCTGCTATAGTGAAACCGGATGTTATCCGACTTCCACCTCCACACGTGCGTGAGTGACGGAGAGCTCGAGCCGCCGGCGCTCCTGGCCCGGGCCGCGGCTCACGGGATTCGCCGCCTGGCCGTCACCGACCACGACTCCCTGGGTGCCTACCGCTGGGACAACGGAATCGTCTTCGAGGCGGCTCGCCGTCTGGAACTCGAGCTCACGGTCGGAATCGAGCTCGACGTCCTCCTGGACGGGCGGGAGGTGCACCTCCTCGGCTACGATCTCGACCTGTCCGCCCCCGCTCTCGGCGCGCACCTCGAGACGGTCCGCCGCGCGCGGCGGGAGCGCGCCCGGCAGGAGATCGAGGTGGTCAACGCCCGCCTGGGGGAGACGGCTCTCCGCGAGGAGGAGATCTTCCGACCGGGGCGGGAGACCTTCATGCGGCCGCACTTCATCCGCCCTCTTCTCGGACAGGGCCGCTTCGAGACTTACCGGGAGGCGAAGGGCTGGTACCGGGAGAACGTTCACACCGATGTGGTGGTCCCCAAGGCCCCGTTCGAGGGCGCGCTGGCGTTGATCCACTCGGCCGGAGGCTGGGCCGTCCTCGCCCACCCGGGCTACTACTGGAAAGACGGCTTCCCCCTTCTCGAGCGTCTTCCCGCCCTCCGGGAGCAGGGGCTCGACGGGATCGAGCTCGACTACCCCTACCGCTCCAGCTCTCCGGAGCTCTTCGGCCAGCAGGACGAGGCCGAGCTCCGCGCCTCCTTGGAGGCCGCCGGCGAGGAGCTGGGCCTGCGCTTCACGCGGGGCAGCGACGCGCACTTCCCGGCGGATCTGGAGAGGGTCTACGGGCCGAGCTCGTCCGAAGGAGGAGCCTCATGAAGCAGGCGGTGCTGGCGGCGGTCCTCGTGCTGGGGGCCTGCGGAACGGGCGCCGAGACGGTGGACCAGGTGGTCGCCGACTACCTCCGGGCCCGCGGGGGAGCGGAGCGACTCCGTGGGGTCCAGACCCTGCGAATGACCGGGCGTGTGGTGCTGCCGGGCATCGAGGCGCCCCTGGTCCTCGAGCTGAAGCGACCGGGCAAGGTACGCACCGAGTTCACGGTCGAGGGTCGGCAGAGTGTCAGGGCCTGGGACGGCCAGGTGGCCTGGGTCCTTCCCCCGGTTCCCGGCGCCTCGCCCCAGCCGGTGCCGCCGGACCAGGCCGAGGAGCTGAAGGCCCAGGCCGACGTGGACCTCTCGCCTCTCGTCAACACGGAGGCCAAGGGCCTCACCGTGGACCTGGCGGGCCGCGAGTCGCTGCCGGGCGGTGACACCTGGAAGCTCGTGGTGCTCGGGGGGGGGCGCCCCGCCCGCTCGCTGTTCGTGGACGTGACCTCCCATCTCGTGGTGCGCACCGAGGAGGTGCGCACCGTCGAGGGGAGAGAGGTGCCCTTCGTCACCGAGGTCACCGACTACCGGACGGTGGACGGTCTCGTGTACCCGTACCGCCTCCGGAGCGGACCCCGTGACGACCCGGAGGCGTGGCAGACCGTCGAGATCGAACGGATCGACGTCAACCCGCCCCTCGACGACGCCGGCTTCTCCCCGCCGAACGCCGCGCCGTCGCCGTAGCACGCGCGATCCATGGCCCGGGCCGGGGGGCGGGTGGTAGTCTCTGCCCCGGAGGGGCCATGGAGAAGTGGGATGTGGGGATCCTCATCTTCGACGGCGTGGAGGTGCTGGATCTGGCCGGACCCTTCGAGGTGCTCTCCCGCACGCGACTGGTGCCGGGGGTCGAGGCGCGCCGCTCCGACGACAGCGCGCCCTTCCACGTCTTCACCGTGGCCCGGGACCTGGATCCGATCACCGCCACCGGGGGACTGGTCGTCGTGCCCGGCCACTCCTTCGCCGACGCACCACCCCTGGACCTGCTCATCGTTCCCGGGGGCTTCGGCACCCGCCCGCTTCTCCAGGACGACCAGACCATCGACTGGATCCGACGGACCGCCGCGAAGGCGCGGCAGACGGCGTCGGTCTGCACCGGCTCGCTGCTTCTCGCCCGCGCGGGGCTGCTCGACGGTCGTCGGGCCACCACCCACTGGGGCGCCTTCGGGTTGCTGGGATCCCTCGGGAAGGACATCACCGTGGACCGCGAGTCGCGCTTCGTCGACGACGGGGTGATGACCTCGGCCGGCGTCGCCTCGGGGATCGATCTGGCCTTCCACGTGGTGGAGACGCTCCTGGGGAAGGATGTGGCCGACGAGACGGCCCGCTACATCGAATACGAGCGCGGCTGAGCTACACTTGGCAGCCGTGACCCAGAACGACGACGCCACCCCGGACGATGCGGAGAGCCCGCCTCGCGAATCCTGGCAAGAGGGACCCGACGAAGAAGCCTCGGAGGAGAGCTGGCTGAGCCTCCCGGACGACGAGCTCGTTCACCGCATCGAGACGCTCGCCCCGGACGTCGACGCCGATGAGCAGCTCCTCCGGGTGGTCCGCAGCGGTCGGCACTTCTTCATCCGCCAGGAGGCCGCGAAGAGGATCCGGGATCACAGCCTTCTCTTTCCCTTCGAGGACGACCGGCACGTCGGCCAGATCCTCGTCCGCTACCTCACCCGTCGCGAGGACGTGACCTACCTCGAGCGGTTGGTGGCCCAGAGCCGCCACGTCGAGGTGCGAGCGGCCGCCCAGGTGCAGCTCGCCCAGCTCTGGGGGCGGCTCGGGGGCCCCACCCGCGTCTCCCCGGGCGGCGACGAGGCGCCTCCGCCTCCGGAGTTCGAGAAGCCGACCGCCGCCTCGCCCGAGACGGCCGTGGAAGCCGCGATCGGGCCCGCGGCCGCGCCCGTGGTCGAAGCCACGCGCCCGGCCACCGAGACGGCTCCGGCCGGCGAAGGCGTCGACGGCAGCCTGCTCGGCTGGGCCGTCCACTTCATCGTCGAGCAGGCCTGGGCTCACCTGGACACCGGGGCCGTGAGGGATCTGCTCGTCCGCACCCACGCCGAGCTCCTCTCCCGGCACCCCGCTCTCTCCTTCTTTCGTATCGAGGAGGACGCCCACGCCCACGTCGACCTGTCCCGGGGTCCACGGCTTCCCCGCGAAGCGGTCGCGGGCGTGGCCACCTGGATGATGGCGTTCCTTCATGCGGCCCGGTCGACCCATCCCGACATGGAGGAGATCGACGTTCGGCAGTCGACGCATCTGATGGCCGACGCCCTCGACGAGGCGGGCTTCTACGCCGCCTGCGAGGCCGCCGAGAGCACCGCCCTCTGATCCCGGTGCCTCACCCCCGGGGCGGTGTTCGCCCGCCGCCGGTCCACTCGGGAACGGGCTCCCAGCCGAGTCCCACCCGTTCGAGGGCGCGGGCCACGGTGTGGTCCACGATCTCCTCCACCGTCGTCGGCTTCTGGTAGAAGGCGGGAACCGGGGGAAAGACGATCCCCCCCATCTCCGCGAAGGCCAGCATCTGGCGGAGATGGCCTACGTGGAGGGGCGTCTCGCGGACGAGGGCCAGGAGAGGCCGGCCCTCCTTGAGTGTCACGTCTCCCGCCCGGGCGATGAGAGTGTCGGCGTGACAGCCGGCGAGGGCGGCCAGGGTCTTGATGCTGCACGGGGCGACGATCATGCCGGCGGTGTGAAAGGAGCCGCTGGCGAGCGAGGCGCCGACGTCGCGATTGTCGTAGACGACGTCCGCGAGCGCCTCGACCTCCTTCACCGACCAGGTGGTCTCCTCGACGAGGGTGCGCTTGCCGGACGCGCTGATCGCGAGGTGCGTCTCCACCGAGGGGTCGTCCCGCAGCCGCTCGAGCAAGCGGATGCCGTATAGGGATCCCGAGGCCCCTGAGATCCCCACCACCAGGCGTCTTGTGTCCTTCGCCATGTCCCGTCTTGCCCTTTCGGCCATGGTACACCGCCTCGTCTCGCCTCCCGGCGTTCGCGTACAATCTTAGGTCGGACACGATCTTCGAGGTCACGACGCGAATGCCGATCTACGAGTTCTACTGCCGCCACTGCCACCGCGTCTTCAACTTCCTCTCCCGGGCCGTCGACACGGAGAAGACACCGGTCTGCCCCCGCTGCGGCGACGCCGGCCTCTCCCGGCGTGCCTCGGCGTTTGCGATCTCCAAGGGGCGCAAGGAGGAGTCGAAGCCCGAGAGCCCCGAGCCCGACATCGACGAGGCGCGCCTCGAGCGGGCGATGCAGGCCCTGGCCGGGGAGATGGACTCCCTCGACGAGAACGATCCCCGGCAGGGCGCCCACCTCATGCGCCGGCTCTTCGAGGCCACCGGCATGCCGGTGGGCGGGGGCATGGAGGAGGCCCTCAAGCGGATGGAGGCGGGGGAGGACCCGGAGAAGATCGAAGAGGACATGGGCGACCTCCTCGAGGACGACCCCTTCGGCGGCCTCCTCGGGGGCGAGGGCGAGGAGAAGGACCCGGAGGCCGGGAAGAAGAGCCTGGGTCGCCTGAGGCGGATGCTGCCGCCCAGCGTGGATCCGGAACTGCATGAAATGTGATCATGTGACGAACGCCGCGTCGCGCAACGTTCGTCACATCACGGGCCGTCCGTCCTGACGTCCTCTATAGGGCGTCGAATCGCTCGATCCGCGCCCCGCGTCTCGACCTCAATGAAGCGCCCCTGACGAGCGACGGCGCCGCGTCGTTGGCCCTCGAACGGATGACTCCACGCCGGTCCGAAGTGCCATGGGGACGGCAGAACGACGCGCTCTGGATGTGACGAACGCCGTCCCGGCAGCGTTCGTCACATGATCAGACATCATGCTCATGCTCCCCGCAGCACCGCTCCTCGAGCTGCACCGTCACGTGGCTGATGGGGAAGCCGTGGGCCACCTCGTGGCGAAGCGCCGACAGCACCTCGCCGTGCGGGACCCCGCCCTCGATGACGGCGTGGGCGGAGAGCGCGTGGAGCCCGGAGGTCAGGGTCCACACGTGCAGGTCGTGGATCGTCTTCACCCCCTCGACGCCCTCCATGACCGCTCGCACCGCCGAGAGGTCCACCTCCCGGGGCGTGCCCTCGAGCAGGACCTGGACCGCCTCGTGGAGCAGGGCCAAGGTCCGGGGCAGGATGAAGAGGGCGATCAGAACCGCCACCAGGGGGTCCACCCAGGACCACCCGGTGGCGGTGATCACCCCCGCCCCCACGATGACCCCGATCGAGGACGCCGCGTCGGCCAGAACCTCGTTGTAGGCCCCCTTGACGTTGAGGCTCGACCTCGAGCCGGAGCGCAGGAGGAGCGCCCCGGCCACGTTGACCGCGAGGCCCACGGCGGCCACCGCCAGCACCGGAAGGCCGGCCACCTCGGTCGGGTGGGAGAACCGGTGCCAGGCCTCCGCGAGGATGTACGCGGCCACTCCGAGGAGGACGAGCCCGTTGATGAGAGCGGCCAGGATCTCGACCCGGTGGTAGCCGTAGGTCCGCCTCGGGCTGGGGCGGCGCTCGGCGAACTTCATGGCGGCCAGGGCAAGAACGAGCCCGGCCACGTCGGTGAGCATGTGGCCGGCGTCGGCCAGGAGAGCGAGGCTGCCGGTCAGGAGGCCGGCGATCACCTCCACCGCCAGGAAGGCCAGGGTCAGGACCAGGACGAGAGCCAGGCGCCGGCGGTTCGCGAGCCCGTGCGCGTGTGAGTGGTCGTGGCCCATCTGCCCCGAGGATAGCAGGACCGGAGGCCCCCGAGCCGCGACATGGATCAAATGACCGGGGCCTGGTCGCCGGCGTCGTTGCTATACTTGCCCGGTTTGGTGCGTTCCTGAGATAGAGGTGGTGTTCCCGTGAGTCATCAGAAGAGACTGGCAATCCTGGTCGGGGGCGGCCCCGCTCCCGGCATCAACAGCGTCATCGGCGCGGCCACGATCCGCGGGGTCCTCGACGGGGTGGAGGTGCTCGGCGTCCGCGACGGCTTCGAGTGGATCATGAAGGGCAACGTGGACCACGTTCACCCCCTCACCATCGACGAGGTGAGCCGCATCCACTTCCGCGGCGGGTCTCACATCGGGATCTCCCGGGCCAACCCCACCAAGGACCCCCAGAATCTCGAGAACGCCGTCATCTCGCTGCTCCGCCTGAACGTCTCTCAGCTCATCACCATCGGTGGCGACGACACCGCCTACTCGGCGATGAAGCTCGAGGAGAAGGCCCAGGGCCGCATCAAGGTCGTGCACGTCCCGAAGACGATCGACAACGACCTCGACCTGCCCGCCTACGTCGACACCTTCGGCTTCCAGACCGCCCGCCACATCGGGGTGGAGCTGGTCAAGAACCTCATGGTCGACGCCCGGACCACGTCGCGCTGGTACTTCTGCATCGCCATGGGCCGCAAGGCCGGCCACCTCGCCCTGGGCATCGGGAAGTCGGCGGGGGCCACGCTCACTCTGGTCCCGGAGGAGTTCGCCGGTGGGAAGCTCCACCTGAAGGCCCTCGTGGACACCCTGGTGGGTTCCATCATCAAGCGGCTCTCCTACGGCCGCCGCGACGGCGTCGCGGTTCTCGCCGAAGGGCTGGTTCTGTCCATCCCACCCGAGGACCTGGCGGAGCTCGACGAGGTGGAGCGCGACGCCCACGGCCACGTCCGGATCGCCGAGGTCAGCATCGGGGAGATCCTCAAGAGCCAGGTGCAGGCCCGGCTCAAGGAGCTCGGGATCAAGACCACGATCGTGGCCAAGAACATCGGCTATGAGCTGCGCTGCGCCGACCCCATCCCCTTCGACATGGAGTACACCCGGGACCTCGGCTACTGCGCCACGAAGTACCTGCTCTCCGGGGGCAATGCCGCCATGATCTCGATGCAGGGGGGCCAGTTCGTCCCGATCCCGTTCGCCGAGATGCTCGACCCGGCCACCGGCCGAACCCGGGTCCGGCTCGTCGACGTCCAGTCGACCCGCTACGCCATCGCCCGGCGGTACATGATCCGCCTCCGCCGTGACGATTTCGAGGACGCCCACGAGCTGGCCAAGTACGCGGCCACTTGCCGGATGAGCCTCCAGGACTTCCGCAGGCAGTTCGAGGGGCTGATCAAGGCCGAGCCGCCCCCGCTCCGGCTCGAGGGGATGCCCGGTGGCGGCCTCGGGGGTGGAGTCGATGACGCGGCCGGGGAGAAGATCGAGACGCCGCCTCCCGCCACCCCGGCCACCGAGGCCAAGGCGAAGAAGAAGAGCTAGGCGCCCTTCATCTCGCGACGTCTGCCTTTCGGATGGGCCGCGCCTCGGCGCCGCGGCCCGATCGACTACCGGCCCTGGGCGGCGGCGGCGGCCTGGACCTGGGCCTCGGTCTCGGATGCGATGGACCCGGGCATGCCCATGTTCTTCATGAACGCCCACTTGCCGGCGTCCTCGAAGTACATCTTCATGCGGTACATGCTGTCGACGGTCTGCGTACGGATGGTTGCGCCCTCGTGGGTCACCACGACCTCGATGGGGTAGGCCCCGGCGTGGGCCAGGCCGGGGCACGACAGCTTCTTGCGCGAGCCATCGGCGCCGGCGCCCACGATCTCGAACGACTTCGTGTCCAGGGGCGTCCCGGTGATCCCGAAGACGGTGAGCTCGAACTCCGGGAGCTCGAGCGCGTAGGCGCGGCCCGTGCCCCACTTCGGCCCCTTGACCTTGAGGGCCTCCTCCACAGCGCCGGCCATCGCCCTCCAGTCCTCGCCACCGACCACGGACACGTCCTGCACCTTCTCGTCGAAGGGGCCGCCGGCCATCACGCCCATCGTCCGGCCGATGTGTCCCTTCTTGCGCGCCTTGCCGTACTCCTCCTCGCTCGCCTCTCCTTCGGCCGCGCCGAGGATCAGCCCCCGGAGGTCGGCGAGATGCTCCTCGATGAGCGCAGAGTGGGCCTCGTCGTCCATGAGGACCGTGCGCAGGATCGAGCGGGGGTTGACGACGGAGACGTGCACCCCGTTCTCGTCCTCGAAGACGTTGACCCGGTCGACGATGGCGAAGGGGCCGGTCCTCCGGTTCGCGGTGAGGACCTTCTTCGCGTAGTCGGGCTGATAGAGCGCGACGACGCTGGCGGTGTAGCCGCAGCCTTCGGGGGAGCCCACGGGCACGAGAGCGAGCGTTTCGAAGCCGGCCGCGGGGGCGGCCTCGGCAATGGCGGTGGCCACCTCCGCCGGCGTTCCCGAGGCTTTGTGGATGACGTACTGGTAGACACCGGCCTCGGGTGACGCGGGGGCCGCACCCGCCGCCGCCGCGACGGCGAGTGCGACCGCCAGAGCCATGCCAATCCGGAACGGGCGAGGGTTCATGAGCCTCTCCTGAGCGCGACGGATCAGCGGCCGATACCGAAGGCCCAGCTGACCTCGAACTCCCACTGGTCCATCTGGAGGTCGATCAGCTGCCCGGCCGGCGGGTCGAGGGGGTTCGAGCCACTGATCTTCTTGTCGAAGCCGCGCATGACCGCGAAGCTGATCTCCTGGGTGCCGAAGGCCTTGGAGAAGCCGGCGGTGAGGTGCTGCTCGATGACGCCGGGGGCGAGGATGTTGAAGAGCACCTCGCTCTCCGGGATCGGCTGCTCACCGTAGGAGTAGCCCGCTCGCCAGGCCCAGCCGCCCTCGGTCCGGAACTGAACGCCGCCCTTGATGACGGTCATGTCCTCCCAGCCGAAGCCAGGGCCCATGTCGGCGCCCATGCAGCCCGCGGGATCCTGCATCATGCACATGCGCAGGGCCGGCATCATGGGGCTGCTGACGGCGGCGACGTCGCTGTAGAGGATCTGCTGAACGTCGAGGGCGATGTCGAAGCTCTCGGTGGGCTTGATGGCGATGCCGATCACCCAGTTGGAGGGGATGTCGAAGTCGCCCTGCTCGGCGAAGAGGCCGGCGTACTCGTCGAACTCGCTCATCCAGATCTTGGTCTGGTAGGAAGCGCCGACCGAGAAGTAGGGCGAGAAGTTGCCGAGGTAGCCGAAGCGGAAGCCGCCGCCGTAGGAGTAGGACTTGTCGTTGTCGGAGAGGTTGGCCGGGTCGAGGGAGAACGGGGCGAAGCTGCCCACGCCAGTGGCCTTGAACCACTGGATGGCGCCGATGGCGGTGACGCCGAGGCCGTGGTTGTCGGCCAGCCTCAGGGCATAGGTGGGGGCGACGAACATCTGGGAGAGGTCCACGCCGGCGTTGCCCGCGTAGAAGACCTCGTTGGGCCAGTCGGTGTTCATCCCGCCGTTGCCGTAGAGGGCGATGCCGAAAGCGCCGTTCTCTCCGACCTCGAAGTTGGCGCCGATGGAGGGGATGAAGAACGTGGTGCTCCCGCTCTCGCTCGTGCCCGGCGTCAGACCGAACGTCCCCGGGAAACCCGAGGGGTTGCCGGTTACGGTGTAGGAGCGGTTGGGGTTGAACAGCGCCACGCCCAGGTCGATCCGCTTGCCGAGGAAGGCCAGCGCGGCCGGGTTGGTGGCGGGGGCCATCGTGTTGAGGGACAGGGCGGCCCCGGCGCCGGCCATCGACTTGTAGTGCGTGCCGTAGCCATGGGCGAAGTAGCCGTTGGTGGCGTGGGCGGGTGCGGCTCCGACCGCGAGGGCCAGGACGAGGGCCCCCGCGGCGATCGTGAATCTACGCATGGGATGAAGCTCCTTGGGTTGTTAGATGAAGAGGACCTGGGCGCCGGCGGACTTGTCGAAGAAATCCATGGCCGAGATCACGTCCTCGACCTGCGGCACGAGGTCCTCCTTCTTTCGCTTGAACATGTCCATGGCCATCTGGCAGCCGTACATGTGGGCGCCGCTGTCGCCGAGGATCTCGAGCATCTCGCTCACCGAGGGGATGTCGAGCTTCTCCATCTCCTTCTTCATCATGGTGCTGGCGAAGGCCTCCATCCCCGGCAGGCCGCCGAGCATGGTGGGCATCCCCATCGAGGGGTTGCCGACGGTGGACACGTGAAGCTTCTCGGCGGTCTTCTTGGTGACGATGTCGAGACCCCAGAACGTGAAGAAGAGGGTGGCCTCGATACCGCTCATGCGGGCGGCGTTGGCGAGGATCAGGCCCGGGTAGGCCATGTCCAGCGTGCCCTTGGAGCAGATGATCGAGATGTGCTCCATTGTCTTGGGCTCTTCCGTCGCGGCGGGGGCGGTGGTGGTGACGGGCTCGGTCGCGGTCGCCATTGGTCAGGTCTCCTTGCTTCGTGGGTTAGACGCAGGCCGTCGGCTTGGGGAGGCCGGCGATGCGGGCGGCCAGCTTGCCCGGGCCCTTGGGAAACAGCTTGTAGAGGTCCTTGGTGCCGACCCCCGAGAGCTTGGAGATGCGGCGCAAGCCGGGGGCCTGGCCCTCCTTGGCCGCGTCCTCGCGGCAGAAGGTGATCACCTTCCAGTGCTCGGCGGTCAGGGCGTCGACACCCACCTGGGTGGCGATGGCCTCTCCGACCTCGGGCGTCCACTGGCCACTGTCCGTCAGGAAGCCCTCTTCGGTGACCTCCACGTTCTTTCCGGCAAGCTCGACAACCGGCATGGCGTTCTCCTTTCTCAAACCTCGTCCAGGGCGGGAAGGGCGGCGGTGGAGTCGGACTTGCCTCGCATCGACATCCGCGCGTCGACCATGGGGATGGGGCGCCCCGGGAGGAGCATGTTCCAGTAGACCCAACGGAAGGCCAGCTTGCCGAGGTGGTTCAGCCGGCTCTCCCCGAGGAGGGTCATGGGGCCGACGCCGGGCAGGGGGAACTTCCCGGACAGCGGCTCCGTCTCGTAGTTGAAATCGATGAGGATGGCTTTTCCGAAGCCCGTCTCGATGAAGCAGTTGGCGTGGCCGTCGAAGCCCTCTTCGAGGCTCCGGCCGGCCATGGAGTGCAGCAGGTTCTCCTCGAGGACCTCGCTCTGGAAGTGTGCGACCGAGCCCGCCTTGGAACTCTTCAGATCGGTGGCGTCACCGAGCACGAAGATGTCCTCGTGCTGCTTGGCCTGCAGCGTGTGGGGATGGGTGGGGACGAAGCCCAGCTCGTTGCCGAGTCCGGAGTCCTCGACGAACTGCGCGCCCCCGTGCACGGGGATGCTCACCAGGAGGTCGTAGGGGATCTCCTGCTCGTCGTAGGCCACGAGCTTGTGGCCGTCGGCGTCCACCTCGCCGGTGCCGAAGTCCGTGTGGATCGTGATCCCCTTCTGCTTGATCAGGTAGCTCAGGACGCTGTTGCACTTCGGACGGGTGAAGGCGCCGTCGAGGGGGGTGGCGAAGACCAGGTCGACCTTGTCCCGGATGCCCTTCTTCGTGAAGAACTCGTCGGCGAGGAAGAGGAACTCCATGGGCGCGACCGGGCACTTGATGGGCATCTCGACGACATTGAGAACCAGGCGGCCGCCCTCGAAGCGGTCGAGCGCGTCGCGCAGGGCCCGGGCGCCGCCGAGCGTGTAGAAGTCGTGGATCGAGCGGTGCCACTCGCCGTCGTGCAGACCCGGGGTCTCTTCCGGGCGGATGCGGGCGCCGCTGGCGATCACGAGCAGGTCGTAGGCGAGGGTGTCGCCGCCCTCGAAGGCCACGGTCTTGGTGTCCGGGTCCACTCGGTCAACCGTCTGGCCCACCCAGTTCACCCCGCTGGCCAGGGTCCGGCGCCGGGGGCGCTGGATCTTCTCCTCGTCCCGCGCCCCGAACGGCAGGAACAGCAGGCCCGGCTGGTAGAGGTGCGTCGCGTGAGGCTCGACCACCGTCATCTGCCAGTCGGCCGGCAGCTTCTTCTGCATTCGGTTTGCGAGCATCGTTCCGCCCGACCCCGCTCCGAGAATGACAAGGTTCTTCATAGGGCCTTTCTCTCCTCTGCGGGTGCCATCTAACGCATTCTCCATGCCAAAACTGGAATGCCTTATTATTCAATGACTTAAAACCAATGCTCTCTCGATGTGGAATAGAACGTTGCAACACATTTGTCCAAGCAGTGCAACGTTGTGGTTCTGTCATTGCCGAGGCACAGGCGGGAACGCCGGGGGCTCGGATGGAGGCCGGCGGCCCGGCCGGACGACGGGAGGGGAAGGCGGCTCGCCGTCCGCGGGCCTAGATCAGGCCCGCTTCACGGAGACGACGCCACAACGTCGTACGGCTGATGCCGAGGGCTCGAGCGGCGGCCCCTCGGTTCCAGCGGTGGTCCTCCAGGACCCGGCGCAGGCGTTCGACCTCCTCGGGATCGGCCCGCGGGGCGCGCCGGGTCCCGGGGTGTCCCGGCGGAGTCGCCGGGACCCGACCAGGGCGAGCGGCCGGGCCCGCGGGTGGGGCTTCCTCCGATGCGGGGGGAGGCGGAGGGGCAGCCGTCCCGAACGCCGGTCCCTGGGGAACGAGCTCCGGGAGGTCCTCGGGCAGCAGCGTCTGCCCGCGACACACCGCCACCGCGTACTCGAGGGCGTTCTCCAGCTCCCTCACGTTCCCCGGCCAGTCGTGGCGCAGCAGGACGCGCAGCGCGTCGGGGGAGAACTGAAGGGCCCGGCCCTGGCGAGCACCCACGCGAGCCAGGATCGCACGGGCCAGGGGCTCGATGTCCTCCCGTCGCTCGCGCAGCGGGGGGACCTCGATGGGCACCACCCGCAGACGGTAGTACAGGTCCTCGCGGAAGCGCCCCTCGCTGATCGCCGTCGGCAGGTCCACGTTGGTGGCGGCGATGACGCGAGCCTCGCTGGCCCGGGAGGCGCTCTCGCCGAGGCGCTCGAAGGTCCCGTCCTGCAGGACCCGCAGCAGCTTGACCTGAAGGGGCAGG
This sequence comes from Acidobacteriota bacterium, assembly GCA_022340585.1. Taxonomy (GTDB): domain Bacteria; phylum Acidobacteriota; class Vicinamibacteria; order Fen-336; family Fen-336; genus JAJDNS01. Next base: position 7,285 of record JAJDNS010000216.1, on the reverse strand, counting down.
GGGAGGTCGCCCACCTCGTCGAGGAAGAGCGTTCCCCCGGAGGCCATCTCGAAACGCCCGATGCGGTCCTTCACCGCTCCGGTGAAGGCGCCCCGCACGTGGCCGAACATCTCGCTCTCCAGGAGCTCCCCGGGAAGCGCCCCGGCGTTGACCGCCACGAACGGGCCGCGGGTGCGAGGGGAGTGCTCGTGGATGGACCGGGCCACGAGCTCCTTTCCGGTCCCGCTCTCTCCGGTGATGAGGACGGTGGCGTCGGAGTGCTTCAGGTTCTCGATGAGGGCGAAGACCCGGAGCATGGCCGGGGAGCGGGCGATGAGGGCGCTGATGGAGGTCGGCCCCGAGGCCGCGTCGGCCGTCTCCTGCTCCGAGGGGCGGAGCACGATCACGTAGGCCACTCGGGGGTCGCAGGCGGCCACCATCTGGCTGGGAAACGGGGCCGCGCTCAGGGACACGAGGTGGTGGTCGGAGTCGTTCAGCCGAAGGTGGCCGCGCCATCCCTCGCGCCGCTCGCCGCCGAGCAGGGCGAGGGTGAGGGTGCCGGCCGGGCCGAAGAGATCTGGCCCGAGGAGGTCGGAGACGGGCCGGCCCGGAACGCGATCGCTGGCGCCCTCGCCCAGGATCTCGTCGATGGCCGCGGAGGCGTGAATCACCCGGAACTCCCGGTCGACGCAGAGGAACGTTCGACCCAGCGCGGCGAAGGCGGCGCTGACACCCTGCCAGGCGGCCCGGGCTTCAATCTCACGCTGGCTCTCGGAGTCCATGGCGCTCACTGGGGCTTCAGCCCCGGGTCGGGATCCCGGCGACGCGGCCGTCTGCGGCGACGGGCGAAGCGGCGTCGTTCGGGACCCGGGCCCCCGCGCAGCCGAAGGTGCCGGCTAGCGTATACTGGGCCGCTCACACCCTTGACACAGGGTCGCAGGATAGCGGAGGGCTGCGGACGAGGGCAACTCGCCGCCCGGCGGCCACCGCCAACGGAACCGGCCGCATGACTCCGCCCTCTAAAAGAAAGCACCATCTCGGAGATCGGAAGCGGTCGCGCCCGGTGTCGTCGGGGCTCACCCGGACGGGCGTCGCCCCCGCGCCGTTGCGTGCCGTTCTCTTCCTCTGGGAGAACCTCCCGTATGACCTGCCCGCTGGCCTGACCGTGGCCCTGCTGGCGCTCCCCCAGGCCATCGCATTCGCCATGCTCGCGGGGATCCCGCCGGTCTACGGGTTGTCGACGGCGGCGGTGACGGGCATTCTCGCCGCTGTGCTGGGCCGGAGCCGGCAGGTCGTCACCGGACCCACGACCACCACCGGCCTGCTCATCCTCGGTGCCCTCACTCCCTACCTGGGCGAGAATGGCCTCATTCGTCCCGAGCACCTCTCCGTGGTCGCCACCCTCGCCCTCCTCGCCGGTGTGATCCGACTGATCCTCGCACTGGGGGGCGCCGCCCACCTCGTCCGGTTCCTGCCGGAGTCCGTCCTCGTGGGCTTCACCGCCGGCGCCGGGACGCTCATCGGCGGAATGCAGCTCGACGAGGCACTCGGCCTGCCCCCGACGCGTGCGACCGGCGTGAGCTCCCAGGTGGCCGAGATCGTCGGTCTCTTTCGGGAGGGGCAGCAACCGGCGATGCTCGCGGTGCTCCTCGCGGCCGGCACCATCGTGGTGGTCGCCCTGGGGCGCCGTTTCGTGCCCCGTCTTCCGGTGGCCCTTGGAGCCGTGGCGGCCAGTGCGCTCGGGGCCTGGGCGCTCGGCCTCGGGCGAGGGGCCGGCCTGCCCCTCGTCTCCGACCGCTCCCCGGTCGTCGCGGGCTGGCCGAAGGTCGTCTGGCCGATCTGCGACCCAGCCCTCATCCAGCAGCTCCTGGTGCCGGCTTCGGCCATCGTCCTCCTGGGCACCCTCGAGCTGGCGGTGTCCGCCCGGGCCGGCGGCGCCCGCCCCGACATGCGCCGGGAGATCCTCGCCCAGGGCTGGGCGAACGCCGCGGGCGCCTTCAGCGGCTGCTTCCCGGCGTCGGCGAGCCTGACTCGCTCCTCCCTGCTGCGCCTTTCCGGTGGCCGGACCCGGATGGCGTCCGCGCTCTCGGGGCTGGTGGTGCTGCCCGTCCTGTTCCTGGGCTCGGGGCTGGTGGGGTACATCCCCCAGTCCGCGCTGGCCGGGCTGCTCCTCGTCGTGGCCTGGGGCATGGTGGACAAGACCGCCGTCCGACGTCTGTGGGCGGCCTCTCCGGAGACGCGTCTCCTGCTCAGCCTGACCTTCCTCGCCACGCTCGTCCTGCCCATCGCGTGGGCGATCCTCCTGGGCTCGGGAACCGGTCTCGTGATCCACCTCGCCCACACCAGCGCCCCCCGTCTCCATCTGCTTCGTCCGGAGGGCCCCCAGAGCCGGCGCCTCGTGCCCACGACCGCGAGCGAAGAGCCGGAGTGCGTCGTGGTCGAGGTGAGCGGCGACATGCACTATGCCGCGGTGCCGCCCTTCCTGAACGAAGTGGAGCGGCTCATTCCCGCCTCGGCCCGCTGCATCGTTCTCGACCTGTCCCACGCCCACGAGATCCGCTTCTCCGCGTTGCGGGCGTTCGAGCGGCTGGCCGAGCTGGCCGCCTACTCCGGAGCCACGTTCGGCCTGGCCGGGGTCAGCGAAGAGGTGGCGGCGCTGCTCGCACGCTGTGGCAGCGTGCTGCCCGCCGAGCCGGCGGACGACGAGCCCGGCCTCAGCGTCCGCCGGGCCCTGGAAGCGGGGCACCGGGTCGAGCCCCTCGGCTGAGCGTCCCACGCCCTTGTCACCGCCGGGAGGCCGCACTAGAGTGCGCACCATGATGCTTCGCCACGCTGCCCTCCTCGCGATCGCCGCCGCTCTGACTCTCTCTCCCGTGGCCCGGGCCCAGCCGACGGGGCCCGACGTCAACTACGACGAGTCCCGCGTCGGGGAGCTTCCCCTGCCCGACCCCCTCGTGGCCTGGGGGACCGAAGTCAAGGACGCGGCGACCTGGCGCCAACGTCGGCGCCCGGAGATCCTGGAGCTCTTCCGGGCGCAGGTCTACGGCCGTAGCCCGGCACCGCCGGCGGAGATGAGGTTCGAGGTCGACGCCCCGGTGTCGGCGCTCGACGGCAAGGCCACCCGTCGGGAGATCCGGATCCTGTTCACCGAGAGGCCGGGGGGGCCGGTGATGGATCTTCTTTTGTTCGTCCCGAACGGCGTCGAGCGACCGGTCCCCGCTTTCCTGGGCCTGAACTTCCAGGGCAACCACACCGTTCACCCCGACCCCGGAATCACCCTGTCGTCGTCGTGGATGCGTGACGGGCCCGGTGTCGTGGATCACCGGGCCACCGAGGCCACCCGGGGGCGTGCCGCGAGCCGCTGGCCGGTCGAGACCATCGTCTCTCGGGGCTACGCCCTCGCCACCGCCTACTACGGGGACATCGACCCCGATTTCGACGACGGATTCCAGAACGGCGTGCACCCGCTCTTCTACCGTGAGGGGCAGACCCGTCCCGATGCGGACGAGTGGGGCTCCATTGCGGCGTGGGCGTGGGGCCTCTCCCGGGCCCTCGACTACCTGGAGACCGACAACGACGTCGACGCGGACCGGATCGCAGTCATCGGGCACTCGCGCCTCGGCAAGACCGCGCTCTGGGCCGGTGCGGAAGACGAGCGATTCGCCATGGTCGTCTCCAACGACTCCGGCGAGGGCGGCGCGGCCCTGTCCCGCCGGTGGTACGGCGAGACCGTCGGTCGCCTGAACCGGGTCTTCCCCCACTGGTTCTGCGCCAACTACCGCCAGTACAGCGACGACGTGGAGGCGCTGCCCGTGGACCAGCACATGCTCATCGCCCTCGCCGCGCCCCGGCCGGTCTACGTGGCCAGCGCCCTCGAGGACCGGTGGGCGGATCCCCGGGGTGAGTTCCTCGCGGCCAAGGCCGCCGAGCCCGTCTACGCACTCTTCGGCCTCGAGGGCCTCGGTGTGGAGGAATGGCCTCCGCCCGACACCCCGGTCGGGGACGTCATCGGCTACCACGTGCGGCGGGGAGGGCACGATCTCACCGCGTACGACTGGGGGCGGTACCTCGACTTCGCCGACCGCCACCTGGGCTCCGAATAGAGTCGTCGAGTCCCTGTCCCAAGGGACCCGGCTGAGGAGGCCGTCATGGACCCATCGTTCCGAGAGTTTCTCTCCAGCGAGCTGGACCAGATCAAGGAGCAGGGCCTCTTCAAGGAGGAGTGGCCCATCCTCGGGGAGCAGGGACCCGAGATCCAGGTCGAGGGGCGGGCCGCGCCGGTCCTGAACTTCTGCGCGAACAACTACCTGGGCCTCTCCGGGCACCCCGAGCTGGTGGCCGCCGCCCACCGGGCCCTCGACGAGTGGGGCTACGGCATGTCGAGCGTCCGCTTCATCTGCGGAACCCAGGCCCTCCACGTCGAGCTGGAGAAGAAGGTGGCGGCCTTCCTCGGGATGGAAGACGCCATCCTCTACGCCGCCTGCTTCGACGCCAACGGGGGAGTCTTCGAGCCCCTCATCGGCAAGGACGACGCCATCGTCACCGACCAGCTCAACCACGCCTCGATCATCGACGGGGTCCGCCTGTGCAAGGCCCAGCGCTTCGTCTACGCCCACGCCGACATGGCCGACCTCGAGGCGAAGCTGAAGGAGGCCGCTTCCGCTCGCTTCCGCCTCCTCGTCACCGACGGCGTCTTCTCCATGGACGGCGACATCGCCCCCCTTCCCGGGATCTGTGACCTGGCCGAGAGGTACCGGGCCGTCGTCCTCGTGGACGACTCCCACGCCACCGGCTTCATGGGGAAGACGGGCCGGGGGACCTGGGAGCACCACGGGGTCGGGGGGAAGGTGGACATCATCACCACCACCTTCGGCAAGGCGCTCGGGGGCGCCCTGGGTGGGTGCACCGCGGGCTCGAAGGAGGTCATCGGGATGCTGCGCCAGCGCAGCCGTCCGTACCTGTTCTCGAACTCGCTGGCCCCGGCGGTGGTGGGGGCCACCCTGCGGGCCCTCGAGCTGCTGACCGCGAGCACGGAGCTCCGCGACCGCCTCGAGCTGAACACCCGGACCTTCCGCGAGCGCATGACCGCGGCCGGCTTCGAGATCCGCCCCGGTGTGCACCCCATCGTGCCCATCATGTTTTCGCGCTTCGCCCCCGACGACGCCCCCCTGGCCCAGCGCTTCGCCCGGGCCCTCCTCGACGAGGGGATCTACGTGAAGGGATTCTTCTACCCGGTGGTGGCCAAGGGGCTCTCGCGCATCCGGGTGCAGCTCTCCGCCGCCCACCAGCCCGCGCACATCGACCGGGCGGTGGAGGCGTTCACGAAGGTGGGGAAGACGCTGGGGGTGCTCGGGGCCTGAGCCGAGTCACGGTGCCTCCCAGTCGAAGGCATAGATACCAAACGTGCTCGTGCTGCGGAGCGGGACGCCGGTTGGCCCCTCAACGGCAACGTCGCACCGAAGCCTGTCTGCGGTCCCGCGTTCCAGACTCCGCCTACTGGGGACTCCATCACTTTCTTCCATGGCGTTCTCGTTTCGGACCTCCTGTGGCAGCCCCTCAGACCACACTCGGGCATGCGAGAGAATCCCGATCTCAAGGCCGTCTCGGACGAGGACCTGCTCCGCCGTTTGTCCGAGCTCCTTCGTCAGTCGCGACGGGTCGAGTCCGACCTCGTGGCCCACAGCGCCGAGGTGGATGCGCGTCGGCTGTACGCCCGCGAGGCCGCGCCGTCCATGTTTGCCTACTGCACGGAGAGGCTTCACCTCTCCGAGCCCGAAGCCTACCTGCGCATTGCTGTCGCGCGTGCGTCTCGACGGCACCCGGCCCTCTTGACGATGCCGGCGGACGGCCGTCTCCATCTCAGCGGGATCGAGCGGCTCGCCCCGCACCTCACCGAGGAGAACCGCGAAGGACTCTTGGGGCGTGCTTCGCACAAGTCCAAGAGGCAGATCGAGGAGCTCATCGCCGAGGTCGCGCCTCGTCCGGAGGCCCCGGCGTCGATGCGGAAGCTCCCGGCGCCGAAAGGGGCAGGTGTGACCGAGGCCCCGCTGCCGTCCACGGGACTCCGCCCGGATGGAGTATTCCGGCGACTGCGACGATCGACTCGGACGGCGGCGCCGCTCCCAGGATCGCCCCCGGCGAGGCTGGACATGCCGGTGGCGAGCTCCGTCCGGACGGAGTTGGTGTCTTGCCCAGACCAGCTCCGAGGGGATCGTCCGCGATTGAACCCGCTGCGCCGGCTCGCTTCCGAGTCCGGTTCGACGCCAGCCCCGAGCTCCGCGACAAGCTGGAGCGGCTCCAGGCGCTGATGCGCTCCTCGGTGCCCGACGGGGACCTGGCCCAGATCATCACCGGAAGCCCTACGGCCTGGGTGGCGACCACAGGCTCTCGTCGCCGGTTGCCTGTCGGCCAGGACGTCCGGGCTCCGCCGTTCAGGACGTAGAACGACACGTCAGCGGCCGAAGACGACGACTCATGGGCCTTCGACGACACCCTGTGGCGAAACAAAGGGGGCGGCAGCGGTCGTGGCCGCTGCCGCCCCGGGGGTTGACCAGAAGGAAGAGGGGCGGGGGAAGGTCCCGTCTCACTGCGTCGGCGTTGTCCAGGATCGCCACGACCCAACAGAACAGGGCCAGACCCCCGTCTTCACCGCGCGATCGCCACCTGCTCCATCGTGGAGAGCCGCTCGGCGCTACGGGCGAGGACGAGGAACTCGGTACGGTGGCCCTCGGCGTCGTCTCCAACCGCGCCGTCGGCGAGGTCGATGACCTGCGCCCAGGAGGCGGAGCCCTTGTGCTCCGACTCGCGGAGGAGCATGCCGAAGGCCGCGACCGCGGAGGCGAAGCGCAGGTTGGCGGTGGGCTCGCGGTCGGGAAGAACGTCCTCGACGGCCACGCTCGTCAGCCGGCTGCGGTGGCCGTCCGGGAGCTTGTGGCGGAGCTTGACCGTCATGAGCTCGTGGCTCGCGTCGTCCGGGGAGACCGCCGCCGAGCGCTGGTACTTGAGAGGGTCGACGGCGGGCAGGTCGATGGCCACGCCCACCGGGACGACCTCGTACAGCGCGGTCACGGTGTGGCCGGCGCCGATCTCGCCCGCGTCCTTCCGGTCGTCGGCGAAGTCCTCGGCGCGGAGGGCGCGGTTCTCGTAGCCGATCAGCCGGTAGGCAGTGACCCGGGCCGGGTTGAACTCGACCTGGATCTTCACGTCCTTGGCGATCGTGACGAGTGTCCCGCCCGCCTCGCTCACCAGGACCTTCCGCGCCTCCCGGGACGAGTCGATGTAGGCGTAGTTGCCGTTTCCGTGGTCG
>JAJDNS010000114.1 GCA_022340585.1 Acidobacteriota bacterium | reverse complement strand
ATCAGCTCCGAGGTGTGGTACTGGTCCTGCCGGAGCTCGATGCGCTCCAATGTCTCCAGCCGGAGGGCCCGATACCCGTTGGAGCAGTCCGTGATGGTGGCGGTGGTGAGGAGTCGGATGACGGCGTTGAAGAAGTAGATGCCGGCCAGGCGCACCGCGCTGTCTCTCTCTCGCTGCCCGATCAGCCGCGAGCCGATAACGAAGTCGAACCGGTCGTCGACGATGGGCTGGACGAGCCCTCTCATCTCGGCGGGATCGTGCTGTCCGTCGGCGTCCATGGTGACCGCGATCCTCGATCCGAGGAAGCTCCCGATGTCGAAGCCCGCCCGCAGCGCCGCCCCCCCTCCCCGGTTCACGGGGCTGCGGATCGCCAGTGCCCCCGTCTCCCGGGCGACCTTCGTCGTCTGGTCGCGACTCCCGTCGTCGATGACCAGAACGCTGATCGGGAGTCCGCAGACCTGATCTGGCATGCGGCGGAGGACGCTGGCGATGTTGTCCTCCTCGTTGTACGCGGGAATGAGCACGAGGACCGGAGCCAGGTTGTCTACCTTCGGATAGGCCCGGTGGAACTCCATGAGGCAGGCGCCCCGGGCCAGGCGGTCCAGCTGGCCGCGGAGGTCGGTCCAGCGCACCCGGAGATAGAGAACGGCGAGCCAGAGGAGGCCGTTGGAGACGATGGCCAGGGCGATGAGGCGGCTGAACTGCTCGTCCTGAAGGGAGAGGAGGGCGCGGAGGCCGTTCACGACGTTGGGCTCGGCGCCGATGAGGACCATGGCCAACCCGAGGCCGGATCCGAAGAGGAAGTCGAAGCGGCCCAGGCGCCCCTCGCGGAACCGCTTGAAGGTCACGAGGAACACGATCAGGCCGAAGACGATGCCGAGAGCGCGGAGGGATGTCACCGGGAAGCCCGCCTCAAGCAGTGTAGTATACGCGGATACCCAAACGCGCAGGCAGGAGGACCATGAGAATACTCATCGCCGGTGTCGACGGCTACCTCGGGTGGCCCCTCGCCCAGCATCTCGTGAGCCGGGGTCACGAGGTCGCGGGCATCGACGACTACAGTCGCCGTCGCTGGGTCGGGGAGGTGGGTAGCCAGTCCGCGATCCCCATCGCCAGGATGGCGGAGCGGCTCGAGGGGTTCCGCGAGAACCTGGGCCACAACCTGCGCTTCTTCAAGGGAGACCTGACGGATTACGACTTCGTCCTGCAGGCCTACCGCGCCTTCCGTCCGGAGGCGATCGTCTACCTGGGGGAGATGCCCTCGGCCCCGTACAGCATGATCGACGTGCACCACGCCGTCTACACCCAGACGAACAACGTCATGGGGACGCTGTGCACGCTGTTCGCCATGCGCGACGCGGTCCCCGAGTGCCACCTGGTGAAGCTGGGCACGATGGGGGAGTACGGCACACCGAACGTGGACATCCCCGAGGGCTTCTTCGAGATCGAGTACCGGGGTCGCAAGGACCGGATGATGTTTCCTCGCCGGGCGGGCAGCTGGTACCACCAGTCGAAGGTCCACGACACCAACAACGTCGAAATGGCCTGCCGCTTCTGGGACCTCCGCTCCACCGACATCATGCAGGGTGTGGTCTACGGCACGAGGATCGAGGCCATGAGCGAGGACCCGCGGATGGCGACGCGCTTCGATTTCGACCAGTGCTTCGGCACTGCCATCAACCGGTTCTGCGCCCAGGCCGTCATCGGCTTGCCCCTCTCTCCCTTCGGAAAAGGGCATCAGAAGCGGGGCTTCATCCCGCTGCGCGACTCCATACAGTGCCTCACCATCGCGTGCGAGACCCCCCCGGGAGGGGGCGAGTATCGCGTGTTCAACCAGTTCGAGGAGGTGTACTCGGTGATGGAGCTCGCCGAGCGCGTCCAGAGGGTGGCGGGGACGGTGGGGCTGGAGGTGGAGATCCGTCCCATCGAGAACCCTCGAACGGAGGCGGAGGAGCACTACTACAACCCGGACCACGAGCACCTCCTGAAGCTGGGCTACGAGCCCACACATGACATGGACGAGGAGCTCAAGAAGATGCTCGAGGACCTTCGCCCCCACCAGGCCCGGATCGAGGCCCGGCGGGAGGCCCAGTTCCCCGACATCCGCTGGGACGGATCGAGGCGACCGTCGGGCTTCCTCGACAAGGGCTGATCAGGAGGCCCGGGGAAGTCATGCCGACGAAGCCGCGGATCGCCCTGGTCACCGGCGGAAGCTCGGGGATCGGCAAGGGCATCTGTCTCCACCTCGCCGCCCTCGGGTGGGACGTCGCCGCCACCTACGGCCGCAATCACCAGGGCGCGAAGGCCACGGCCCGGGCCATCGAGGAGAAGGGACGCCGGGCCCTCGTCGAGCAGTGCGACGTCGGCTATCGCGACCAGGTGGCGGCCTTCTTCGAGCGGGTGGTCGGCCACTTCGGCGGGGCACCTCAGCTCGTCGTGAATAACGCCGGGGTCCAGTCGTGGGGCCCGCTGCTGGAGCTCTCCGAGGACGACTGGGACCGAGTCATCCGCACCAACCTCAAGGGGACCTTTCTCTGCACCCAGTTCGGTGCGGCGTTGATGGTCGAGCACGGGATCAAGGGCAGCATCGTGAACATCGGATCGGGCTGCAACAAGGTCCCGTTTCCCCGCCTCGTCAGCTACACGGCTTCGAAGGGGGGAATCGAGATGTTCACCCGCTCGGCGGCGGTGGAGCTCGGGCGGTACGGGATCCGCGTCAACTGCGTCGCGCCGGGGGCCATCGAGATCGAGCGGACGAAGCGCGAGGCTCCCGACTATGCGGAGACCTGGGGGAAGCAGGCGCCCCTGGGCCGGGTGGGCCTTCCGGAGGACGTGGCCAGGGCGGTCGCGTACCTGGCCTCGGACGAGGCCGACTTCGTCACCGCCCAGACGATCTGGGTCGACGGGGGAGCCTTCACGCTGCCGAACTGGCCCTACTCGGACCAGATCTGACTTCAGTGGTCTTCGACCAGGGCGGCGTGGAATCCCCGGGCCAGCTCGGGAAGGTGCCTCTCCTCCACGAGGACGCTGATGCGGAAGCTCGAGGTCGAGATCGCGAGAACCGCGGCCTCGACCGCGGCCGCCGCGTCCAGGGCCTTCCGGAGATTCGCGAAGCTCGCGTTGATTCCCGAGCCGATGGCGGAGACGGCTCCCACTCCTTCCCGGAGGGCGACCCCCCCGTAGCGGCCCTCGAGCCCGGAGACGATCGACGCGAGGTCGTGGAGGTTCTCCCGGGAGAGCACCAGCGACGCCTGCCCTCCGAATCCCTCTCCGGGGGCGCGGAACTGGATCTCCTTGCCCGACACCTGGCGCTCCTCCAGGTAGGCGAGGAGGTCCCGCAGCGCCTCGAGCTCCCCGGACCGGGTGGCGAGCTGCACGAGGCCCTTCTCGCTCGCCACCCCGATCGCGCCCCCGGCCCGGGTCGGCGGCGAGCGCCGAATCACCGTCTCCCCCTCGCCGCCGGCGGTGGCCCGGCAGTAGAGCGCGATGCCCTTCTCCTTGGCGAACTCCACCGCCTGCGCGTGCAGCACCCTCGCTCCCGCCTCCGCCAGCTCCTGCATCTCCTCGTACGAGAGGGCCGCCAGGCGGCGGGCCTCGGGGACCACCCGGGGATCGGCGGAGTAGACCCCGTCCACGTCGCTGTAGATCTCGCAGGCCTCGGCGTCGAGCGCGGCGGCCAACGCCACCGCGGTGGTGTCGGAGCCGCCTCGCCCGAGGGTGGTGACCTCGCGCTTGTAGGACACGCCTTGATACCCGGCGACGATGACCACCCGTCCCCGGGCCAGCTCGTCCTGGACCCGGAACGGCCGCACCTCCACGATCCGGGCGTTGTTGTGGGAGTCGGTGGTCATGATGCCCGTCTGGGAGCCGGTGAAGCTGACGGCGGGGATGTCGCGGGCGTTGAGGGCCATGGACAGCAGCGCCATGGTGATGCGCTCTCCCACCGAGAGGAGCATGTCCAGCTCGCGACGGGCCGGACTCTCGGAGACACGTCGGGCGAGGCCCAGGAGCTCGTCGGTGGTGTCGCCCATGGCCGAGACCACGACCACCACCTGCTGGCCGCGGGCGCGGGTGGCGGCGATCCGGTCGGCCACGCGCCTGATCTTCTCGACGTCGGCGACCGACGAGCCGCCGTACTTCTGAACGACGATGCCCACAAGACCTCCGGAGGGGTCATTCTAACCGTTCGGCATCCTCGCGAGAGCGGGGTTGGCGCTGCGCACGCCTGAGAGATCGGGCGCTCGGGTCGGCGCATCAGATTCCTCGTCGCACGCACGAACGACGAAGCTCCTCGCAATGACACCCGAGGAGGGAGGGGCTGTGGAGTGCGGTCGGCCTCGCCGGGAGGCCGCGCTCAGGAGGACGCGGCCCGGAGCGCGGGGAGGCAGGCGTCGAGGCAGCCGCCCGGGGCCGCGACCAGGAAGCCTGCGTGCTTGATGCCGTTTGCGGGATCGTAGCGCAGGGGCTGACCCTCCAGGTCCACCACCGAGCAGCCGGCCGCCGTGGCGATGGCGGCGCCCGCAGCGGTGTCCCACAGGCACGTGGGCCCGAACCTCGGGTAGACGTCGGCCACCCCCTCGGCCACCGCGCAGATCTTGAGAGAGCTCCCGCAGGGTGTCGTCTCGGTGATGCCGAGCTGGCCGAGGAATTCCTCGGTCCTGGCGTTCAGGTGTGATCGCGAGACGACCGCGGTCAGCGGGCGATCGACGCTCGCCGGAGTGAGCGGGGCCTCGCCCTCTCCGTCCACGAGGCGGGCGCCGTGGCCCCGGGCCCCCAGGTAGAGCCGTCCATTCACCGGCACCTGGATCACCCCGAGGATCGGGACGCCCTTCTCCACCAGCGCCACGTTCACGGTGTACTCGGGGCGGCCGGCGATGAACTCCTTCGTTCCGTCGAGGGGATCGACCAGCCAGTAGACCGACCCGGCGACTCTCACCGTTCCCTCGACGTCACCCTCCTCGGAGACGACGGTGTGGCCCGGGTCGAGCCGGCTCAAGCCTTCGACGAGGATCTCGTGGGCCGCGCGGTCGGCGCGGGTGACGGGTGAGCCGTCGGCCTTCTCCTCGAACTCGCCCGGGCTGCGGACCGTGGCCAGGATGGCTTCCCCGGCGCGGCCGGCGAGGGCTCCCACCGCGTCGAGCAGCGCCGGCAGCTGCGCGTCGTCGACCGTCACTCCTTCTCCCGCGAAGGCCGACCGATGTAGCCCTCCTTCTCCAGGTGGAGCAGGATCGCCTGCACGCACTCCTCGGGGCTGCGCTCGGCGGTGTCGATGACCATGCCCGCGTCCTTCGGCTCCTCGTAGGGGTCCGAGATCCCGGTGAACTCCTTGACGATCCCGGCCCGGGCCTTCGCGTAGAGGCCCTTGCGGTCCCGGGTCTCGCAGACCCCGAGGGGCGTGGCCACGTGAACCAGCAGGAAGCCACCCACCGGCTCGATCATGGACCGCACCTGCTTGCGCACGGCGTCGTAGGGGGCGATGGGCGCGCACAGGGCGATGCCGCCGTTCTTGGTGATCTCGGAGGCCACGAAGCCGATGCGGGCGACGTTGAGGTTGCGGTGCTCGCGGGAGAAGCCGAGCTCCGACGAGAGGTTCTGGCGCACGATGTCGCCGTCGAGGAGGGTCACGGGACGCCCCCCCATCTCGAGGAGCTTGACCAGCAGCACGTTGGCGAGGGTGGACTTGCCCGAGCTGGGCAGCCCGCTGAAGAAGACCGTGAAGCCCTGACGGGATCGGGGCGGGGCGGACCGGCGGAGCTCCCGCACGACCTCCGGGAACGAGAACCACGACGGGAGCTCCCGTCCCCGGGCCAGCCGCTCCTCCAGCTCCTCGCTGGTGAGGACCTTCGTGGCGGCGCCCTCGGGCACGGCGTCGGTGCCCACGAAGGCGTCCCGGTCGGGGAGGTACACGCGCTCCGGAGTCCGGACGAGCTCGATCGCGAGCGCGTCGTCGGCGCGGCCCAGGAGCTCGTCGTCGGCTCCGGGCGCCGCGCTCCGCACGAGATGGTGGCTGCACCCGTAGCTCTGGGCCACGACCGCGTTCAGGAGGATGTCGCGCGCGCCGGAGCCGCGACGGGCGAGGGGGAGCAGGTTGAGGGCCGCGGTGCCGTGGGGGTACGTCTTCATCAGGGCCTCCGCGCACCGGATGCGGGAGTAGTGGCTCACGTCGTAGTAGTCGGTGCGGGCCACGTCGAGCTGCACCAGGAGAGCCGCCTCCAGGTCGCGGGCGGCGGCGAAGGTCAGCTCCTGCTCGGCCCGGTGCATGACCTCGCGGGTGTGGAAGGCCGCGATCCGGCGCCAGCCCCACCTCGTGAAGCGCTCCCGGAGCTCCGCGGGGGAGGCGCGCCTCTCCACGAAGTCGTAGTGGTGCGGGGCCGCGACGCCCTCGACCCGTCCCCCCAGGTACCAGGCCCCGGTCTCGCGCAGGAGCCGCCCGGCACAGGGCTGCCCGGGGTCCCCGGTCCCGCAGAGGGCGATCGCCTCGGCCTCGTGATCTGCGGCCCAGGCCTCCTCGACGTGCAGGACGGCCAGCAGGGTGCCTTCCACGTCGCGCAGGGCCAGGGCGGAGCCCGGCGCCAGGGACTGGCCCGTCTGCTCCGAGACGTCGAGGGTGACCGGGAGCGGCCAGAACGTTCCGTCGGCGAGGCTGAGGTCGCGGCACACCGCCTCGTGGTCGTCCCTCCCCATGAAGCCCCGGAGAGGCGAGAAGGCGCCGTTCAGGAGAAGCTCGAGGTCGGCGACCTGCCGCGCGGTGAGCGACCAGGAGGGCATCTCCCGGGCCTGCGCCTTCAGCTCGTCCGCGCGCTCGGGCGAGGCCATGAGGTTCAGGAGGTCCCCGCCGTGGGGCGGGACCAGGCTCGTGGACATGGACGGTCCTTTCGGTGCTAGATCGTCACCTTCATCCAGCCCCGGAGGGCGAACGCGAAGGCGATCGAGAGGACGAAGAACGGGATCATCCAGTGCATGCCGTAGCCCAGGACCGACACCTCGCGGTCCGGGTAGGCGAGGTGGATGGCCCGGATGGGGCTGTCCGGAGGGAGGGGCGGCTCGGCGGGGTAGATGAGCTGGGAGAGGAAGCCGCGATCGACACGGACGGGAGAGAGTCGCACCGCCCGATCCGTGACCCGCACGCTCTTGGTCACCGCCTCGGCGCCGTCGACGGCGACGCCGATCTGGAAGTCCCCCTCGCTCTCGGGGAGGAGACGCCAGGCGAGCTGGGACTCGGCCGGTATCCAGACCTCCCCGCTGTCGGCGTGCAGGCCGGGAGGGAGGTCGAGGCGGGCCCGGGGGCGGACGCCGGCGGAGACGGACTCGGGCTCGAGATCCACCGTCAGCAGGGCGGTGGCGCCGGGCCGGAGCCCCTCGTAGCCGTAGTGGAACTGGAGCTGGGCCATGACCAGCACGAGAGGGGGCAGGATCCACAGCATCGGCGCCAGGCTGTGCCTGAGGTAGGTCACGTTGGTGCGCAGGATCTCGTTCTGGGCCCGCAGGATGGCGCGGAGGTCGTCGTTGAAGAGCCGGATCTCGAAGAGGCCGGCGTGGATGCGGCGCTTGACGTCGGCGAGGGCGGCCTGGTTCGAGGTGCGCTTGAAGACGAAGAGCATGAAGACCGCCGCCACGAGCGAGACCATCACCAGCGACACGATCGGCGGCAGCCCGGCGAAGGGCGCGAGGAGGAGGTCGAAGACGGGCCGCAGGGCGGCGTTCAGGAATGACATGACATGTCGGCCAGCGTTGCGTCACCGAGGTCGTGTTGAGCACGGGGAATACACGGGCGCGCAGGCGGCCGGGGGCCCCGGCGAGGACGCAGCTGTACTTCGAAGCTGGCGCGCCCGCAGACGGGGTGGCCGCCGAGCGCCGAGGGGCCCAGGGACCCCAGATGACTTCGGTGACAGGACATTAGGAGATGTAGCCCAAGCCCCGAAGCCGCTTCTTGATCTCCTCTTCCGAGGCGGCGCCGTCGAGCTTGCTCAGCTCCTTCTCCAGCGCGTGGGCGATGAACTCCTCGACCGACGAGTAGCCGGCGATCTCGGAGTAGCGCTTCACCCTCGCCACGAGGTCCTTGTCGAGCTTGACGGACTTGGTGCTGAACATCGATTCGCTCCTTCCAACTAGTTCCCGTCCGGGGTCGCGGCCTCGACCCCGAACTCCGCCAGGACGGACCAGTGCAGCTCCCGGAGGTTGCGGGCCGGTCGCCTCAGGAGGCGACTGGTGGCCAGGATGCCGGGGACGTCGGGGGCATCCATCCCGTGGTCCCCGCTCCAGGGCTTGTCGTTGTCGGTGAGGACCTGGGCGCCCACCACGCCCAGGGCCGACGGGTCCGCCCCCCGGGTCCCCTTCGTGTAGGCGACCACGGCGTCGGGGCCCACGTCGAGCTGCCCACCGTCGGTGAAGGTCTCACGGGTGAGGTACAGGTGCTTGACCGCCGGCTGCCCGGTCCAGGGATCGATCTCCGCCTCCAGCTTCCCGGCGATCTCCGCCAGGAGGGCGTCGCGCTCGTCCGGGGGCACGATGCCCTCCCGCTCCCGGCCCTCCACGTTGACGTAGAGCCCGTTCAGCCCGATGCCGTAAGCCCGGGTCCGCGACCAGTCCACGTTCAGGAGGCCCTCCACCTCCGGCAGGCTCTCGTCCTTCACCGCCAGGTAGCCGTTCTGGTGCAGCCAGGCGTTGAGGTGGAAGGTCCGCCGCCAGCTGGTGAAGCCGTGGTCGGACATGACCACGAGGAGAGTGTCGCCGCCCATGTGGTCCAGGGTGTAGCCCACCATGGCGTCCATCTCCTCGTAGACGCGGGGGATGACGTCGGCGTAGGGGGCGTCTCGCTCCGCGTCGTAGGCGGGGTGGCCGGGGTCCATGGCCCGCCACATCATGTGGCTCACCAGGTCGCCGTTGCCCACGTAGTAGAACAGCAGCCCGCGGTCGAACTGGCCCAGCACCCAGGGGAGTTCATCGCGCAGCTCGCGCAGGGCGATGTGCGCCTGCTCCAGGAACTCGGCGGGCGTGAGCACCCCGGCGGCGAGCACTCCGGTGTCCTCGGGCATGCCCTGGGTGTAGTACCGGCCGGTGGCCTCGGCCAGCTCGCCCGCGTAGGAGTCGGGCGTGGAGATGGGCAGGGCCGGAGCGAAGGGGTCCAGGTTGAGGGGGCTCACGTAGAGCTGGAGGTGGGGCCGCACCTGCTTCAGGTAGAACAGGGCCTGCGTCGGCACCGACTGCGTGGGGATCAGGTCGAAGGACACCATCACCCAGTCGCTCCACTCGCCCTCCTCGAGGACGCGCTCCTCGTCGCCCACCACGAGCTTGACGCGGGGCTCGTCCGGATCGACGTAGAGTGTGAAGTCGGCGGTCAGGGGCTCCTTCGTTCGCTTGAGCGGGTGCTCGGGTCCGAGGAGCTGGCCGTGGATCACCCCGTCCTCCTCCTCGACCACCTGGATCTCGCCGCCCCCGATGTCCTCGCCGACGAAGGCCAGGCGGTCCGTGGTGAAGTACGAGAAGGTCCCGTAGCCACCCAGGATGTCCGGCGTGCCCATGCCCGCCAGCTCCCGGGTCGCCTTCCCCGACGGCGGGAAGTTGGCGGGGATCCTCAGCACGGTGGTGGGGATCCCCCTCTCCTCCAGCTTCTCCCAGAACGCGGTGCCGCGCCGGAGGAGCTCCACCCGGCCCTCGTCCAGGGGGAACTGCCAGTCTCCCAGGCGGACGAAACGCTCGGGTGCCTCCGCGCGGCTCGTCGAGAGGTAGGGCAGCAGGGTCTCGGGGTCACGGTGGATGAAGTCGAAGATCCCGTGGACCCCGGCGTCGCGCCCGGTGATGAAGTTGGACCAGGCCACCGGGCTCAGCGGCGGCGTCGAGGTCCCGAGAGGGGCGAAGCCCCCCATCTCCGCGAGGCGGGAAAGCCCGGGCAGCCGCCCTTCGGCCATCAGCCGGGCGGTCAGCTCGTGGTCCATCCCGTCGAGCCCGAGGACGATCACCCGGGGAATGGAGGGGTCCGCCGCGGAGCGGCCGCACCCCACGGCCGTCAGGACAACGGCCACGAGGAGCGCCAGGACGGCCTTCCTCACGCGGCCCTCGCCGGCGCGTTGGAGGTCTTCGCCTCCCCGGGGGGGCGGTCGAACAGCGGGCGCCCGTCCATGTGGGGCGGGGGCTGCTGGCCGAAGAGCCGGAGCACGGTGGGGGCCATGTCGATGAGCCCCGGGTCCTCGGCGTCGATCGGGTGGCTGCAGAAGAGCACGCCCGGCACCAGGCGGGGGTCCACCGTGTGGTCGCCGCTCCAGGCCTTGACGTTGTCCTCGAACACCGGGCCCGAGACCACCCCGCTCGCGCAGTCCCAGGAGGCCCGGTAGCCGTGGTTGTAGCCCACCAGCAGGTCGGGGGCCTCGGCCACGTACGGTCCCTGGTACAGACCCGGGGTGTCGAAGACCTCCCGGATCCCGATAGCGTCCTTCTCCTCGTCCCGAAGGCCGCTGAGCCGCGAGATGAGCTCGTCCCTGAGCTGCTGCACCTCCTCACCGGGCTCGACGATGCCCTCGCCCTCACGGCCCTTCACGTTGAAGAACATGCCGGCGAGGCCCAGCGCGTAGGCCTTCGTGCCCGACCAGTCCACGTCCCGCAGCCACTCGGCGCTCCCGTCCGCGCCCTCCTTGAGCTTGAGGTAGCCGTTGGCCAGCAGCCAGGCGTTCAGGTTGACCCCGCGCCGGAACGACGTGAAGCCATGGTCGGAGAGCACGACCAGCATGTCGCCCTTCTTGAGCTTCGCCATCACCTCGCCCACGAAGGCGTCGTTGTGACGGTAGTGCTCTTCGATGGCGTTCTTGTGGGGACCGGGGTCCTTGCCGCGGGCGGCGGGGTGACCCTCCTCGGTGTAGCGCCAGAACATGTGCTGGATGCGGTCGGTGGCGTCGAAGACGCAGGTGAGCGTCCCCGAGCGCTGGCGCTCGAGGGAGGCCCAGAACATGTCCTTGCGCTCGCGGTCGATGTCGTAGGTCAGCTTCAGGAAGGTGGCGTCGTCGATGACCTCTTCGTTGAGGGCCCAGGTGTCCTCGGCGAGGCCCAGGGTTGCGAAGGGCCCGACCCTCTTGGCCAGGTAGGTGGCGTAGTAGGAGGGGTGGGAGATGGGCATGGCCGGGTTCTCGGGGTCGATGTTGAGCGGCGTCACGTAGAGCGTGACGTGCTCGCCCATCTCCGTCAGCATGACGCGGCAGATGCCGCGCACCTTGATCCCGGGGGCGGCGGGGAAGACCAGGCTCACCCACTCGCTGAGGCGGCCGGGCTCGAGGTCCACCGCCTCGTCCCCAATGCTCACCCGAGCGCTCTTCCCGGTCGGATCGGGATGGACGGCGAGAGGCAGGGTCAGGGGAGGGGTGCCGTCGAGGAAGCTGTTCTCCGGCCCCTCGACCGTTCCCTCGTAGGCGTCACCCTTCTTCCGAAGGGGGAAGCGCAGGCCGCCCTCCTTGAACTTCTCGCCCCCGGGGCGGGTCGAGAACAGGAGGAACGTCCCCTGGCTGCCCAGCAGGTCGGGCGCACACATGGCCGACAGCTGGGCCCCGTAGAACTTCTCCGGGGGGAAGGTGATGGGAACGCGCAGGACCGTGCTCCAGGTGTTCCGCGCGCCCAGCATGGACCAGAAGGCCTTCGACCCCCGGGTGAGCCGGATTTCGGGCTTCTGGAGCGGGATGCGCCACTTGCCGAGCTTCAGCAGGCGTGTGACCTCCCCGATGCGGGTCGAGGCCAGGAGGGGCAGGTAGGACTTTCGGTCCGGCTCCAGGAAGTCGAACATCCGGTGTTTGGCCGGCTCCACCCCGGTGCTGAACGACGACCAGGCCAC
>JAJDNS010000209.1 GCA_022340585.1 Acidobacteriota bacterium | reverse complement strand
AAGGAGACGCTTCGGCGGGGCGCGCCACAGCACCTCCACCGCCAGCTGACGGGCCTCGGCGGTGTCGGCGACCTCGAGGCTCCGGCGGACGTAGGCGAGGGCCACGGTGGGATCCGACTCCAGCTCCAGGCGGGCAAGGGCCAGGAGCTTGCTCGCCTCGGCGCGGCGTGCCTGCTGCAGGGCGTGCTGACGCGACACGGTCACGATGGCGGTCACGGCGAGCGAGAGCAGCAGGACCGCGAGCACCGCGGCGCGCCGCCACAGCCGACGCCTCCGGGTGCGGTCGACCATGGCGCTGGCGTAGCCCTCTTCGATTGCGGTGAGCCGCCCCGGGTAGCGGTCACGCCACAGCTCGAACTCCCGCTCGGACGTGCCCGTCCAGAGCAGGTCGTCGGGACGTCCCTTTTCCTCCCAGAGGTGCGCGGCCTGCTTGAGCTGGTCGCGGAGGACCGCGCCCTCCTCGTCCTGGGCCTGCCAGCGCACGAGGCGGGGCCACGCCCGAAGGAGCGACTCGTGGACGATCTCGATCCGGGGGCGCTGGGTCGGTTCCGACGGTGCAGCAGATCCCTCGTCGCCTGTCCCAGACGGGGCTCCTCGGGATGAGGCAGTGGAGTCCCGTACCTCGTACGATGTCAGGAGCCGGGCGTCGACGAGGGAGTCCAGGACCTGGGCCCCGACCTCGGGATCGGGGAGGGCCGAGAGGAGCTGGTCCCGCTCGGCCACGGCCCGGGTCCACTGGGCGGTCACGAGGTTGCGGAAGAGCTCCCGCACGACGGGCTCGCGCTGCGTCCCGATGCGCTCCAGGGTCTGCTCGGCGTGCTGGGCCAGGGCCCCGGCGACCCCGCCGATCTCCTCGTAGGCCTTCCGCGTGAGGAGCTTCTTCTCCCGGTCCCGCTTCTCCCACAAGCGCGCCACGGCGAACGCAAGGAGCGGCAGAGCGCCTCGGGCTCCCTCCACCGACTCCAGCATCTCGGCGACAAGGGCGTTGTCCTCGAAGGAGAAGCCCTCGCGCTTCGCCGGCTCCTCCAGCGCTCGACGCGTCCCCTCCTCGCTCAAGGGGCCCAGGGGCGTCAGGTGCTCGAAGACCTCGACCAGAGCCTCCTGCTCGTGACACCGCATCAGGAAGTCGTCGCGCATCGAGAGAAGGACGTGCACGTCGGCCTCGCGGGCGAGTCGTCCCAGCAGCCCCGCGAACCTCTCCTGCACCTCGGGGGCATTCAGCGTGAACAGCTCCTCGAACTGATCCAGAACCAGCACCGCTTCGAGATTTGTCTCGCGCCACTTCTTCACCATGGCGAAGGCCACGTCGGCGTCGTCGAAGCCCAGGAGCTGCTTCATGGTGTCGGCGTCGGAGGGAAGCGCCTCCACCAGGGCCTGGGCCAGGGCCCGCATCGGCGCCCCTCCGGGGGTCGCCACGATGGCCCCCCACCCCGAGGGACGCGCCGGCACCAGCCCGGCGCGGACAAACGAGCTCTTGCCCGCGCCCGAGGGGCCGATCACCGCCAGCAACCGTCCCCGGCGCAGCTTCTCCCACAGCGCCTCGACCTCTCCCTCCCGGCCGAAGAACCGCTCCGCGTCGGCCTCGGTGAACGCGCTCAGCCCAGGGTACGGCCCTCGACTCTCGACGCTGCGGCTCACCGAGACCCGACTCGGCTCCAGCGTGGACAGGGCGGTCTCCAACGCCGCCTCCACCGCGCGCGCCGACGAGAACCGGTCCGCGGGACGCTTGGCCAGGCAGCGCCGCGCCACCGTCTCCACCGCGGCGGGGACGCCGTGCTGCAGCGCCTCCAGGGCCGGAGGCTCGTCGCGGAGGATCGCCGCCAGCACCTCGGGTGCGGTGTCACCCCCGAAGGCCCGCCGGCCCGACACCATCTCGTACAGCACCGCCCCCAGGGCGAAGACGTCGGTGCGCGGATCGGGCGTCTGCCCTTTCACCTGCTCTGGAGACATGTAGCCCACCGTCCCCAGCAGCACTCCGGGAGAGGTGTCCCTGGTCGCCGTGGGGCTCTCGCGGTCCGCCTCGTCCGAAACCAGGGGCTCGCGGAGTTTGGCCAAGCCGAAGTCAAGGACCTTGACCCGTCCGTCCGTGGTCAGGAAGACGTTCTCGGGCTTGAGGTCCCGGTGGACGATGCCGCGCTCGTGGGCCGCGGCGAGACCGCGGGAGATCTCGAGGGCCCAGGTCACGGCCTGGCGCAGGGGAGGAACGCCGCCGTGGAGCGTCTCTCGTAGCGTCTCGCCGTCGAGGAGCTCGAGGACGAGGTAGGGGTGTCCCTGGTGGGTGCCCACGTCGAAGACGGTGACGACGTTGGGGTGGGCGAGCTGGGCCGCGGCCCGGGCCTCGGTCTCGAAGCGGCGGAGGCGGTCGGGCGAGGTCGCCCCGTCGGTGGAGATGAGCTTGATGGCGACCTCGCGGGAGAGGCGGGGGTCGCGGGCGCGGTAGACCTCGCCCATCCCTCCCGCGCCGAGAGGCTCGACGATCTCGTAGGGACCGAGTCGGGTGCCGGAAGCCAGCGCCAACAGTCGCTCCTTCCACCGGAGACGTCGCGCGCATTATCGGCCGTCTCGAAGCTCAGGACAGAGGGAGCGTTCAAATCCAAGAGAAATCTAAGAAGCAAGGAGCGGTTTCTGGGAGAAGCTAGGCGTGCGACCGTGCGCTGCGAAAGAGACCGAGGGCTGCTTTCGTGGCGAAGCAACCGGAACGTTCGAAAACCTCTCACGCGGAGGGGCCCATGAAGCGACGCTCGTCCCGACTCGCACTCCTTCCGGGGATGCTTCTCCTCTTCTTTACGCCAGCCGCCGTCCGAGCCCAGAGCTCCGGTAGCCTGCGCGGGACCGTCACCGACTCCATGGGTGGCGTCGTCCCCGGGGCCGCCGTTGTCCTGACGAACGAAGCCACCACGTTCGCACGCCGTGGGGTCACGGACGACACCGGGGGGTTCCATTTCGGCGCGATCGACACGGGAAGGTACACCCTCCGCGTCGAGCTGGCGGGCTTCAAGCGCTGGGAGGCGTCGGGTCTGTACGTGGCCGCCAACGACACGCTGGGCGCCTCGGTGCAACTCGAGGTCGGAGAGCTCGACGAAACCCTCACCGTCACCGCCGAGCGGCAGCTGTTCCAGACCGGGACCGGTGCCCGCGAGGGCCTCATCACCCCGGAGCAGATCGAGACGATGTCGATCTTTGGCCGCAACCCGGTCGAGCTGCTCCGCATCCTACCCGGAGTCGTCGCGCCCAACCCCGACACCTTCGGAACCGCGGGCATGTGGAGCGGGTTCGGCGCGACGGGTATCGCCTACTCGATCAACGGGGCTCGGGCCGAGAACACCGGGGTCAGCCTCGACGGGGCCAACGTCCGCGACATCGGCAACAACTCGAACATGTTCAACGTGCCGAACAACGACTTCGTGGCCGAGGTCAAAGTCCAGACCTCCAACTACGCGGCCGAGTTCGGCTCCTCCGCGGTGACGATCCAGGCCATCACCAAGGCCGGGAGCTCCGAGTTCCACGGGTCGGCCTACTACTACACGCGCCCCTACCAGATGCAGGCCAACGACCGCTCGCGCAACTACGTCGGCCAGCCCCGCCCGGAGAGCCAGTTCAACTACCCGGGCTTCACCCTGTCCGGTCCGATCCTCATCCCGGGCACGGGCTTCAACAAGAACCGCAACAAGGCGTTCTTCTTCTTCGGCTGGGAGTGGCAGAACCAGAAGGTCGACACCGGCTCGGCGAGGGGCGTCACCATCACTGACGAAATGAGGGCGGGGGACTTCAACTCCTTCCTCGGCGGCCAGAACCTCGATCTCGGGACGACGCTCAACATCCCGAGCGGCTACCCGGGCGCGGGGAGCCCCGTCCCGGGTCGGGACTTCTCGCCGTACATCAACCCCATCGGCCTGGCCCTCACCGGAATGTACCCGGCCCCGAACTTCGACGACCCGGACAACCGGTACAATTACATCACGAGCCGCCTGAGCGATCTGGACCGGCAGCAGGGGGTGCTGCGGGTCGACTGGAACGTCAGCGAGAGCACCAGGGCCTACGTCCGCCTGGCCCGCGACAAGGAGTCCCCCGAGCAGTACCGCGGCGTCTGGGGGCCCTTGGGCACCCTCGAGACCCCGAGCCCCATCATCGGGAGCTCCCTCGGCCGCTCGGCGGTCGTCAACCTGACGAGCGTCCTCTCCTCCACGGTCACGAACGAGTTCATCTTCTCCTGGTCCAAGCTCACCCTCGACAACAGCTGGAAGGACTCGACCCGGATGCACAAGTCCACCTACGGCATCGAAGGGCTGGAGAACCCGTACCAGAGCCAGCCCTACGTGCCGGAGCTCCTGAACGAATACGACGGCGCCCGGGCCAGCATGTGGTACGGGCAGGACGTGGACGACATCTTCGCCTACAACGGCTTCCTCCGCTTCGAGGACCGCCTCACCAAGGTGATGAATACCCACGCCCTCAAGTTCGGCGTCGTCGTCGAGCGGCAGTTCAAGAACCAGAACTTCACCCACAACTCGAACATCCAGTACGACTTCGCACCATGGGGCTACGGCTCCACCGGGAACGACGTGGCCGACATCCTCGCGGGTCGCCCGGCGCAGGCCGTCGTCGGCCAGCCCTCGGCGATCGGGCTGTTCAGGGCCTGGAACATCGAGGCCTTCGTCCAGGACTCCTGGAAGATCAGCCGCAACTTCACTCTGGAGTACGGCCTGCGCTTCGGGTACTGGGGGGTCAATACCGAGGTCAACGACCTCGGCGGGGTCTTCAAGCCCGAGCTCTACGACCCGAACCAGGGGCCGTTCCTCGAGGGGAACCTGGTCAACGGAGTGGCCTACGCGGCCCTGGGGCAGGTCCCGCAGCAGCTCACCGAGGACCGGCCGCTCCTCTGGATGCCTCGCGTGAACTTCGCCTGGGACGTCAAGGGTGACGGCGACGTCATCGTCCGCGGCGGCGCCGGGGTCTTCTTCACGCGCGAGCAGGGCAACGCCCAGTACGACATCATCAACCTGCCGCCGAACTCCTTCTCTTCGACGCTCTGGGCCGGCAGCCTGCAGAGCGCCTTCCCGGGTCAGGGGTATGACGGCTACAGCGGGCTCGACTACCAGACGACGGCTCTGGCCGATCCGTTCGGCGCCCTCGTCGCGCCTGGGGACATCTCCACGACCAACCCGTTCGATCTCGAGTGGCCGCGGATGTACAACGCCAGCCTGTCGGTGTCGAAGCGCCTGCCCTGGCGCAACGTGCTCGAGGTCGGGTACGTCGGGACCTGGGGCCGCAACCTCTACGGTTGGATGGCGCAGAACGTCCTCGAGCACGGCACGCTCTACGACGTCTACTCCCGGGACCCACTGCTGCTGGCGGCCCTCGACGGCAACGTCTACGACAGCTTCAAGCCCTACCCGACGCTGTCGAGCGTGGGCTACCCGGTCTACGTCGGGATCTCCGACTACCACTCGATGCAGGCCACCCTCTCACGGCAGTCCGGCAACCTCACCTACCTCGTGGCCTACACCCTGTCCCAGGCGAAGGGCACAGTGGGGTGGGACGGGGGGCCTCTCGACCCCATCGGCGACTTCGAGACCCGCGACTACGGCACCCTGATCACCGACCGCACGCACGTCCTGAACCTCTCCTGGACGTGGCGGGTCGGCGCGCCGGCCGGCGGTGGCCTCGGCGCCGTCCTGCTGAACGACTGGAACCTCACTGGCATCTCCACCTGGATCGGTGGCCAGCCGTTCCGCCCCCTCTACGGTGGTGAGCTAGGCACCCCCGCGATGGCCAACGCCTGGAACGGCACCCACGACTACGCCGTGTACGCTGCGGCGCCGGGTAACATCCCGGTCGTCTACGACTGCGATCCCGCGACTGGCGCCACCGGGGTCGGCGAGAGCATCTGGGACATCGGCTGCCTGGGCTTCCCCGCCTACCAGGAGCAGGGTCCCCCCTACCCGCCGTTCACCATGCGCCTGCCCAGCCGGACCTTCCACGACCTGACCATCTTCAAGGACTTCGCGCTGGGGAGCTCGAAGCGCCTGCAGATCCGCATCGGCTTCTTCAACATCTTCAACCAGGCCTTCGCGGACATGACGAACAACTGGGATATCGACACGAACCTCGACGCCGACTGCAACGTCCGCGTACCGAACGTCCCGAACGGGGCGGGCGGCACGGCCACGGTCTGCGACCCGACTGGGGGCTTCGTCTTCCGGGAAAACACCCTCACCAACTTCGGCAAGATCATCACCAAGCACGGCCACCGCTCCATCGAGCTGGGCGTGCGGTTCTTCTTCTAAAGAAGAGATCACCGGTCAGTCGATGGTCGCGAAGCCTTCTTCCTCGAAGTGGGGGTCGAAGGCAAACGCCCTCTCCAGGCCGCGCTGCCGCATCACCAGGAAGGAAACACCGTCGACCAGGCTCAGGTGGCGGTTCTCCCGGGCCAATATGAGATCGAGCCCGGCCTCGAAGGTCGCCTCGTCGACCCACACGACCTCGGCCAGGGGGGCCAGGTCCTCACGGAAGGCCCGAACCGCCGCCAGACCCAGGCGCCTTCCGACGAGCGCATAGGTCTCGACGAGCACGAGGGACGTCGTCACGAGGGCGGCTTCCTCGGCCTCCAGCGCCTCGAAGGCTCTCCGGCCGCGGCGATGCATCTCGTCCTTCGGGTTCATGAGGGCCAGGATCGCTGAGGTGTCGAGGAAGACCGTGCTCAATCGAAAGCCTCGTCCAGGTAGCGGTCGTGCCGGGCCGCCAGGTCCTTCGCACCCCGGCGATCCACGAAGCGACCGATGGCACGAGCCGCTCGCGCGTAGAGATCGGCTCGATCGGCTTTCTCACCCTCGAGGCCCCGATCGACGTAGCGGCGGATCGTCTCCGCCAGGGAAACGCCTTCCTCCCTTGCTCGAGCCCGCAGCCTGCGGGCCTGCTCTTCGGTGAGCTGGATCTGCGTGCGGATCATGAGCCTAGTGTAATCACATCATTACATCACTGCAAGAGCCCCCGGGCCAGGGACTGGCTCCTCCCCGACCAAGCGGGCGGAATCACCAGGTCGGCACGTCCTTCCAGCCGGGGAAGGGGCCGACCTCCTCGCCCCAGCCGGTGGGCGAGGTCGGGTCGCGGACGACGCGGAGGTTGGTGAGGGCGTCGAGCTTCGCCATCAGCGCGTCGTGGGGGAGCGTGTGGAGCGGCGGCTGGGTCACGTCGGGCATGGGCCAGATGGAGATCGACTCGTCGCTCGAGGAGGCGATCCAGCGCTCGTCGGGGGAGAGGGCCAGGCGGTACACCGGTCCCCGGTGGCCCAGAAGGAGGTGGGGCTCGTCCCCGCTCGCCGGGCCGACGCGGACGGTGCCGTCGGCGTCTCCCGTCACGATGACGCGGCC
>JAJDNS010000202.1 GCA_022340585.1 Acidobacteriota bacterium | reverse complement strand
CGGCTTCCGCGGCTACGCCACTCTGGAGTACGAGGCGGCCGAGCCGGCCCTCACCGCCGTCCCCCGCGAGCTCGAACGCCTCCGGGCGTTGCTGTCCTGATCTCTTGCCGGGCGCGGTGAGAGTGCGATAGCGTCAGGGCATGCCAATCAAGCGACGTCAGGTACTCCAGACCGGGGCGGCGGCCGCCCTGGCTCCCCTTCTCACGCTGGGCAAGGGGGGCGGTGCGAGCGCGGCCCCCGGCGACCACCCGCGGATCCGGCTGGCCGTTTCGACCTACTCCTACTGGCACTTCACGCCCACGAAGTACCCCATCGAGAAGGTCATCGAGAACGCGGCGGCGATCGGCTTCGAGGGGGTCGAGATCCTCCACCGGCAGATGAAGGACGAGACCCCGGCCTACGTGAACGGCCTCAAGACCGCCGCCTTCCTCCGCGGCCTCTCCTTCCCCATGCTCTCGATCCACCAGGACTTCGTGGACCCCGACCCGGCGGTGCGCCAGAAGGGTATCGACCACACCGTCCACTGCATCGAGCTGGCCGACCGTCTGGGCATCTCCTGCATCCGCCTCAACTCCGGCCGCTGGGGGACCATCGAGTCCTTCGACGACCTGATGAAGGTCAAGGGCAACGAGCCCCCCATCGAGGGCCACACCAACGACGAGGCCTTCAAGTGGTGCATCGACGCGATCAACGAGTGCCTCCCGGCGGCGGAGAAGCACGGGGTGATCATGGCCCTGGAGAACCACTGGGGGCTCACCACGGACCCGGACAACCTGCTCCGGATCTACAGGGCGGTCGACTCCCCGTGGCTCCGTCTCAACGTGGACACCGGCAACTACGCCAGCGACCCCTACGAGGGACTCGAGAAGCTGGCCCCCCACGCGGCCATCGTGCAGGCCAAGACCTACTACGGCGGGGGCAAGTGGTACACCCTGGACCTGGACTACGACCGGATCGCGGGGATCCTCCGCAAGCACGACTTCCAGGGCTGGGTCTCCCTCGAGATGGAAGGCGAAGAGGACCCGGACACCGCCGTTCCCAGGAGCTACGAGGTGCTGCGCAAGGCCTTCGCCTGAGGCCCGGCCGGACCCGGCGAGAGAGCGGGGCGACGAGAGGTCACCGAATCAGCCCGGCCAGGCAGTGGAGGCCCCCGTTGCGGATCAGGACCCGCTGGGCGTCGATGGGGACGATCGAGTACCCCGAGGGGAGCCGGCCGTCCAGGAGCCGGAAGATCCCGTCCTCGACCTCGCCGAGGCCAAAGCGCGGGACGAAGACCTGCTCATCCACGACCAGGGCGTTGACGTAGCTGATCCCCGGCCACGTGCGCTTCTGCTGCAGGTTCACTCGGTAGGCGGGAACCTGGATCACCTGGAAGCCGAGGCTCTCGAGCTCGGCAATCTTCTCCCGGGTCCGCTCCTCGATCTCCCCGGGGATCACCTCGATCTGGCTCTCGAGGAGGTCGAGGTGGGCGGCGACGACCCTCTGTTCGTCGCGGGCGAGCTGGACCGAGTGGATCCACTCCTCGAAGAGGTCGGGATCGGCCTGGGCCAGGCGCACCTGGTCCTCGGCATCGAAGCAATCCTCCTCGTCCGGGCAGACCCGGGCCACCAGGGCCTCCGTCCGATCGAAGAGTCCCGCGTCGACGGCAAAGCTCCAGCCCCCCTGCTCCCCGCGGGCCTGGTGCACGAGGCGGGCGATCTCAGCCGGATCCGGGGCGGGAGACGAGAGCGCCTCGCCGAGGTCGACGAGGACCTGCGGCTCGTCGCCGGCCAGCCGCGTCCGCAGGGTCTCCACCACGGCCCGGGCCAGGTCGAGGTCGCCGGAGCGGGGCACGCTCACCAGCGCCGCCGGGCCCCGGGGCAGAAACGACACGAAGTAGTCCACGTGGGGCGCCAGCCCGCCGAGGTCGACCGCGCGGTCGGCCCCGAACTCGAGCATGAGGACGTGCTCGAACTCCTTCGGCGACAGCGACTCTCCCCAGTACGGCTTGACGAAGCTCCCGTAGTACAGCACCAGCTTCCCCGGATCCCGGGGATCCCGGGTGAACTGGAGGTCGCCCCCCTCCCAGGACAGGTTCGAGCGCACGACTCGGTCGTCTTCTGAAAGATGCTCCAGGAGCGGATCATAGACGTTCGCGTTCTCGGATCTCCCTTCGAAGAGGCGGTGCGGGATCAGGATCGTCTCTCCCCTCGCCGACGCTCCGGACTTCACGTAGTCCTGGACCCACCAGAAGTTGCGCTCGACACCACGCTCGCGCAGCCGAACCCGGTGCGGGGTGTCTCCGAAGGCCCGGGCTGTCGCCCTCTCGTAGGCGGGTTCTTCGTGGATGCGGTGGAGGAGCACGCCCACGTCGAGGGGGCGCCGGATCCGCCTCAGGACCTGGGTCATCGCCCCCAGCGACTCGCCGCGGTTCACGGGAGCGGTGGCGAGGTAGGTGAGGGCGTCGGCGTCGAACAGGATCTCCCGCAGGGGGTCGTCGTCCGGGGAGGCGCGGAAGCCGGGCACGGTGGGGCGGTAGAAGACGTGGCAGGCCTCGGGGCCGGAGCGCACCAGGTCGCGGCGGAACGGGAGCCCCTCGCGGCGGAAGAAGCCCTCGAGCTCCTCCACGGACGGGGAGCAGGCGAGGCGGAGGGCGTCCTCCTGGGTCGCCCCGGGCCAGGAGGACGAGGTGGGGACGCGAGTGAGCTCGACCGCCGCGAGGCACGGGCCGGGCACGGCCACCCACCCGAGGGCCACCGCGAGCAGGGGGCGAGCGACAAGCCCGGCGAAGCGTCCCGTCCTGGACAGGGCCACGTTGGCCGCGCCTACCGCGTCACGCTGATCTCGCGGTAGTGCACGGTCTGGGGGGCGTGGTGGTTCTGGATCCCGATGTAGCCCTCCTGCGGACGGGGACCGCGGACGGGCTCGAAGTCGTGGGCCCGCACCGGGATCTTCGTGCCCTCCAGGTACTCGTTGACCGTCTCGCCGTTGAGCCGGACCACCGTCCGGTCCCCGTCGAGGACGATCTCCATGGTGTTCCACTCCCCCGCCGGCTTCTGGGGCTGTTTCGTGGCCGGGCTGATGGAGTAGATCGCCCCGGTCGTGTGCCAGTCGTCGCCCTCCGCCTTCTGGTGCTCCGAGCGCTCGTACGACTCCGGCCAGCTCTCGAGGATCTGGACCTCGTACCCCCAGTTGACCGCCTGCCACGGGTCCACGACCGGCCGGGGGATTCGGATGAAGATGCCCGAGTTGTCGTCGGCCTTCGTGGTCCGAAAGACCACCTTCAGGGTGCAGTTGCCGAGCTTCTCCCGGGTGTACCAGAGGAGCCCCATGCCGCCCTCGGTCTTCATGAGCCCGTCCTCGACGTAGACGCGGCCCGGTCCCACGTGCTCCCAGCCGTCCAGGTCCTTGCCGTTGAAGAGCTGCGTCTCGCCGCCGAACGCCAGGGCCGGCAGCAGGGCGAGAACAATCCCCAACAGTCGTCTCGTCACGGTCCCTCCTCTCCAGGGGTCGCTCCCGTCGCCGGAGTCACGATCCCCCGATCCTCGTCCACCTCGACGAGCCGGTTGGCGGGGACGGCCTCGAGCTCCTGGATCGTCCCGCTCGGCCAGCGGATCTCCAGGTCGACCTCCGTGGCCTTCCCCAGCCCGAAGTGCACACGGGAGTCGCTGGCCGAGAAGATGCTCCCGGCGGTGGTCGCCTCCGCGATCTGCACAAGGTCGCCGGCCCGGGCGGTAATGCGGGCGCCCAGGCCCATCCGGTTGCTCCTGGTGCCCCGGAGCCGGACGCTCAGCCAGCGGTTCCGGTTGCCGCCGTCGTTGCGCAGGATCGACGGCGTCGAGTCGATGTTGACGACCACCATGTCGAGGTCGCCGTCGTTGTCGAGGTCGCCGACGGCCAGCCCCCGGCTCGAGTGCTCGGCGCTGATGCCCGCCCCCGACTCGGTGGAGACGTCGGCAAAGCGACCGTCGCCGAGGTTCCGGAACAGGAGCCGGGGCTGGTCGTAGTGCTCGCCCCCGACGGGGTTGTCGATCAGGTGGGGGTAGACCTGGCCGTTGATCACCACGATGTCCTTCCACCCGTCGTTGTCGTAGTCCATGAACTTCGTGCCCCAGGACACGAGGGGCCGCGTGGCCAGGCCGGTGCCGGCCGCCCGGGTCGCCTGGTCGGTGAACGTCCCGTTCCTCTCGTTGTGGTAGAGGTTGTGGTACTCGAAGGCAAAGTTGCTCTTGACTGCGTCGAGCCAGCCGTCGTTGTCGTAGTCGCCGAAGTCGATGCCCATCCCCGCCTGCTCCATGCCGTCGTCGGAGACCGCCACGCCGGACAGGAGGGCCACGTCCTCGAAGGTGCCGTTCCCCAGGTTCCGGTACAGGTAGCTGGGCGTCGAGTCGTTGGCCACGTAGATGTCGGGCCAGCCGTCGTTGTCGTAGTCCCCCACCGCCACCCCCAGGCCGTAGTAGGGCTCGTCCTCGAGGACCCCGGCCGCCTGGGTGACGTCGGTGTAGGTCCCGTCCCCGTTGTTGCGATAGAACGTGTCCCGGGCCCCGGGAAGAGGCCGGGGACCGCACATGACCCGCGTGCCCCGGTAGTTGCAGTCCGGGCCCGGGAAGGCCAGGGGAGACCGGTAGATGTCGACCCGGATGTTGTTGGCCACGTAGAGGTCGAGGTCGCCGTCCCGGTCGTGGTCGACGAAGGCGGCGCTGGTGCTCCACCGTCCCCCTTCCACTCCGGCCACTTCGGTGACATCGGTGAATCGGCCGCCGGGACCGTTGCGGTACAGGACGTTGCCGTTGATTCCGAGCACGTAGAGGTCGGGACGGCCGTCGCCGTCGTAGTCCCCCACCGCGCAGCCCATCCCCCAGCCCCGCCCGGGGACACCGGCCTCCTCGGTGACGTCGGTGTAGGTCCCGTCGCCGTTGGCGCGGTAGAGGGCGTTCGGGTGCTCGACGCCCTTCCGGACGTCCTCGAGAGTGCTCCCGTTGACGAAGTAGATGTCGAGGAGGCCGTCACCGTCGTAGTCCAGGACCCCGACCCCGCCCCCCTTGGCCTCGAAGATGTAGTTCTTCTCCGGGCTCCCGCTGACCTGGGTGAAACGGACTCCGGCCTCGGCCGCGACGTCGGTGAAGACGGGGAGGGAGCGCTCCGAGGACGGCGGGGTGGCCAGCGCCACCGTGGACAAGGCCGTGAGGCTGGCGAGGAGGGCCCGCGTCAACGGTTCCCGTCCTGCTCGAGGCGGTGCCGGTCCTTCTCGATCGAGGCCAGGAGCTCGAGCTGGCCCCGGGCCCGCGCCTTCTGCTCGGCCTCGACCATGTACTTCAGGGCTTCCTCCCACGCCCCCACTCGAGCGAGGGCGGCGGCCAGGGCGTAGGTGCAACGCGGGGTCTCGTCGTCCTCCGGGGTGAGGGTCTGACGGAAGTGGACGATGGCCTCCCAGACCTTCTTCTGATTGACGAGGATCCGCCCGAGGTTGAAGTGGGCGCTGCGGAGGTCGGGCTGGCTCTCGATGGCCTTGCGGTAGTACCGCTTGGCCTCGTCCAGCTCCCCCGACGTCATCAGGATGTACGCGTAGTTGTTGAGGGCGTCGGCGTGGGTGGGCTCGAGCTCGAGGACCCGGCGGAACGCGTCGGCGGCCTCGTCGGTGCGCTGCTGACTCAGGAGGAAGACCCCGTAGTTGTAGTGGGTCTCGGCCCGGTTGGGCTCCTGCTCCACCGCCGCCCGGTAGTGCTCCTCGACCTTCGCCGCGTCGCCGAGCTCACCGTAGATGCGGATCAGGTTGACGTGGGCCTGGACGAGCCTGGGGTCGGCCTCGAGGGCGGCCTCGTGGGCCGCGGCCGCCTCCACGAGCTGACCCTGCTCGGCGAGATGGATACCCCGGCGCAGGTGATCGGTGGCGCTGTTGCGCAGGGCCACGATGTCGGCCAGGAGAGGATCGTCCAGGGTCGGCCAGCCCGTCTTGTCCTTCTGGTAGAGGGCCAGGTGCTCCCGGGCCTTCTCCGCCTCGCCCTGATCGCGATAGACCTTCGCCAGGGCGAAGTGGGCCGCGCCAAAGGACGGAAAGAGCTCGCAGGCCCGGCGCAGGTGCTCCACCGCGGCCTCCGTCTGCCCCCGCTCGGCGAGGATCCGGCCCAGACCGTAGTGAACCTCGGCCACGTTCGGGTAGGCGGCGGCCAGGTCCTCGTAGAAGGCAAAGCTCTCGTCCACCGCGCCGGCTTCGAGGGCGGCCTGGGCCAGCATGACCTGGGCCGGGAGGTAGCCCGGCCGAAGCTCCAGCGCCTGGAGAAAGGCGGTCACCGCCGCCTCGTGGTCCCCCATGTACACCCTGACGCGTCCGAGGTAGTACGCCCAGCGTCCCTCGCCCGGGTCCATCGCGTGGGCCCGCACGAAGCACGGTGCCGCGAACTCGTACTGCTCGTGGGCGTAGAGGACCATGCCCAGGATCCCCTCGCGGGCCGGATCGCCGGGGTGCTCCCGGGCGTCCTCGTAGGCGGCCTCGATGGGCCCCCGGATGGCCGGCTCGTAGGAGTCCAGCGGCAGCACGGGCAGCGGCGGCAGCGGCGGCAGCGTCTGGGCGTGGCTCGGGACAGGGCACAGGAACGCCAGAGCGAGGAGCGCGCCGGCCGCCCAGAGAAGCGTCGACCCGGAGGAGGCGTGTCTCATGGCGGCGTCAGGACGAGATCCTCCTCCTGGGTCCTCTCCTGCGACCGCTGGATCTCCTGGAACTCCTGGCGCATCTCACGCGCCCGATCGGTCTGGCCGGTGGCCTGGTAGGCCCGGGCCAGCTGGA
The DNA here is from genome assembly GCA_022340585.1 of Acidobacteriota bacterium. Lineage (GTDB taxonomy): Bacteria > Acidobacteriota > Vicinamibacteria > Fen-336 > Fen-336 > JAJDNS01. The sequence continues at coordinate 18,354 of JAJDNS010000202.1, read as the reverse complement.
AGCGCAGGCTGCCGTCCTCGTCGGTGGGCAGCGCCGCCTCGAGGTGGGGGATGGCCTTCTCCGCCTGGCCGGCATCGACGTAGGCGCGGCCCAGGGCCGCTCTCGCCCGGAGCTGGAGCGGGCCGGCGACGGCGGCCTTCTCGAGATGGGGAATGGCCTCCTCCGGCTTCCGCTGCTCCACCCACAGCTCGCCCAGCAGCAGATGGGCCTCGGGAGAGTCGGGCTGTCGGCTCAGCAGCTCCTCCAGAAGGGGACGGGCCGCCTCGTACTCGCGACCGATGAAGAGCAGCTTGGCCAGCTCCTGCCGGATCCGGAGATCCCCGGGCCACGCCTCCTCTGCCTTCTGGAGGGCCTCCTTCGACTCGGCGTACCGCCGCTGGGAGCGGAGGACCTGCACCTCCACCAGCGTGGCCTCCGGCGAGGGGCCGAGCCCCTCGAGGCGCGAGAACGCGTCGCGGGCCAGCTCCCCGGCCGCGCGGGAGAGCCAGTACCGGCCCTCGGCGGTCTGGAGAGACCGGGCGGCCGCGACCACCTCGACGTAGCGACCCGCCTCGAAGTCGCATTCGAGACGGGCCGACGCGCAGTCCGGCGGCGGCAGCGACCGGACCTTCGCGCGCTCGGCCGCGGCCCAGTCCGGGTGACCCCCCCGCTCATAGATCTCGCCCAGGGCCTCGTGGGCCTCGGCCAGGCCCGGGCGCTTGTCCAGGGCCTCCCGGTAGAGCTGGAAGGCGCGCTTGTCGCGCTCCTGGGCCACCAGGGCCTCGGCCACCAGCAGGAGAATCTCGGGGGACTCGGGAGCCAGGGTCCCGAGCTCCTCGAAGGCTTTCTGGGACAGGCCCTCGTAGGAGCGCCCCAGGCCGAACCACGCTCCCGGGTCCTCGGGGGCCTGCTCGGTGAGCCTTCGGTAGTGCCGCGCGGCCTCTCCGTGACGCTCCAGGTGGAGCAGCGCGTCGGCCAGCATGCGACGGGCCTCGCGGTTCCCGGGCTGGGCCGCAAGGAACGTCTCGAGGGGCTCCACCGCCCGGGCCGGCTGGCCCAGCTCCAGGTAGACACTGCCGAGGAAGAGGGCGGCGGGCACGAGCTCGGGCCGTCCGCTCTCGAGGGCGGCCTCGAGGTGGGGCCGGGCCTCGCGGGGACGACCGGCCATCGACAAGGCCATTCCCAGGTTCAGGCGGAGACCGGCCTCCCCGGGGACGGCCTGGACGAGCTCACCGTAGATCCTCGCCGCCTCGTCGAAGCGGCCGGCGTTCATCGCCGCCTGGCCGCGCTGGGCCCGGGCCGCGAGGTCGGCCGAGGGCTGGGCGGCGGAAGGCACGGCCCCGGCCAGCGGAAGAACAGCGAGGAGCACGGCGACAAGAAGAGCGTCATTCCGAGGACCGAACCGGCCTGCGGCCGGACGCCTTGGCCAAGGACACGATTCCGCCATGGCGATCGTGTCCTTGGCAGCCCGTCGACTTGGACGTCGGGCGAGGAATCTGCTGACGGGGCCCGGACAGCAGATCCCTCGTCGCACGCTCAACGGAATGGGCTCCTCGGGATGACGTTTCCTGGACAAAAAAGAACGGCGGATGCGGGACGGATCCCGCACCCGCCGTCCAGTATAGCTCGATCAGATCAGAAGGTGATGCGGCCCCCGAGACGGAACTGACGCTCGGGCGAGTTGCTTGAGGTGCCGGTGATGGTCATGAAGCTGCCGGAGTTGACGCTCCCGTTCGGGTTGTTGAAGTGCGGGGTGTTGGTCAGGTTGAAGGCCTCGGCACGGAGCTCCAGGTTCACCCTGTCGCCCAGGGGGAACTTGCGGAAGATCCCCATGTCGATGTTCCACCAGCCCGGCCCCCGGACCGTGTTGCGGCCGGTGTTGCCGTAGCGGACCTCGGTGATCGGGGCCCACGCGCTGGTGTCGTAGTAGGGGTTGTCGGAGCCGATGCCGCCGAGCTGGTTGATCTCGCCCACGAGGTCGGCGGTCTGGCTGTTGGCCCGCGCGTTGAGCGAGTCGCCGGACGCGCTGACCGTGAACGGCGTCCCGGTGAAGGCGCTGAAGATCCCGTTGATCGACCAGTCCCTGACGATCGCGTTGAGCGCACCGTCGCCGTCCCGTCCGAAGGGGACCTCCCAGACGAAGCCCGCCTGGAACATGTGCGCCCGGTCGTACCCGGCCAGGGCGAAGTTCCGGAACATGACCTCCGGGCTGTTCCAGTTGACGGTCGCCCAGCCCGCGTCGTCGGCCTCGTTCATGGCCTTCGACCAGGTGTAGGCGGCCTTCAGGAAGAGCCCGTTGCTGAAGGGCTTGTTGAAGGCCACCTGCAGGGAGTGGTAGGCCGTCTTGAACATGCCGTCGAAACGGTACGTCCCGCCGGTGCGCCCGAAGCGCTGGTAGAGGAGCTGGCCGTCCGCGCCCTCGCCCGGTCCCGCGTAGTTGAAGTTCCAGAAGCCGAGGGCGTCCGTGGTCTTGGTCCCGACGTAGCCGAAGGAGACCGACGCGTCCCAGGGCAGCCGGCGCTCGTAGAGCAGGTTCCAGGACTGGATGTAGCCGCGGCGGACCTTGTTGTCACCGGCGGTCCCCGGCGAACGCATGTCCGCCTGGAGGGGCAGCGGCACCGAGCCGCCGCTGATGTCCGGTCTGGTGAAGAGCGGGATGCCCTCCGCCAGCGTCCCGATGGGCACGTAGCTGTTGGGCGCCACGAAAGAGTTGGCCGGCACCGACGGGTAGAAGCCGCGGAGCGGACGCGAAAACGGCATGGGGCTGACGGTGATCCCGTAGCCGCCACGGATCACGTTGTCCTCGCCGATGCGGTAGGCGAACCCGACGCGGGGCAGGATCCTCGGGTACTCGGGCTCGAGCCCCAGGTCCTCGGGGTTGCCGCCCAGGCCGCCGAGGAGCACCTGGTTGGTGTTCTCGTCGTAGACCTCGAGCCCGCGGTTCTCACGGGTCATGAGCGGGTAGTGCTCGAAGCGCAGGCCCAGGTTGAGGGTCAGGTTGCGGTTGACCTGCCAGCGGTCACGGACGTAGAGGCCCAGCTGCCACTCGCGGCCGGTGTTGAGCTCGGCCTGGATGCTCTTGTTCGCGTCGGAGATGTAGCCGAGCAGGAACTGGGCGTAGGAGTTGAACTGGTCGGGCGAGCCGACCCCGCCCTGGGTGGTCACGCCGCCGCCGAAGTTGATGCTGCCGCGGGGGTTGCCGAGCTCGGGCTGCCAGTGGTTGAGCTCCAGCTTGACCACGTCGAAGCCGAACCGCAGGTCGTGGTTGTTCTTGATCCAGGAGGAGTTGATCGAGAAGTTGTAGCTCCGGTCGTTGCGGAAGGCCGGGGTCCAGCCGTCGACTCCCCCCCAGGACGTGTAGTTCGAGACGCCGATGCTGGGCAGGCCGGAGTAGCGGATGGCGAACTCATCGCTCCGGCCCGGGCTGTCGGCGTTGGTGCCCGGGATCCCGAAGATGTCGGAGCCATACTGGACGCCGAAGTCCGGCGGGATGCACTCCTGGTCGAAGCGGCTGGTGGCCAGGGTCATGTCCACGAGGAAGGTCGGGGAGACCGTCCAGGTGGCGCCGAGGGTGCCGATCTGGACCTTCGTGTCGCCGTCGCCCGAGCCGTCGCCCCAGCCGGAGCTGCCGGCCCCGGAGGTGCCGCTCGCGTTCGGGTTGCCGAGCCACATGTCGGAGTACACGTTCGCGTCCATCCGGGAGTACTTGCCGAAGATCTGGAAGGAGTTGCTGACGTTGAAGTTGATCTTGACGTCGTAGTTGTTGCGGTCGAAGGTCGTCAGCCCCGAGTCGGTGTAGTTGCTGGTCACGCCGTCCGCGTTGGGCGCGGGGAGCAGGGCCTGGAGCTGCGCGGCGATGGGGTCGATCCGGCCGGCGGGGATGATGTTGTTCGGGAAGGGGGTACGGCCCTCGCCGGTGTTCGGGTCGCCGGTGAGCGGATCGTAGATCGTGGTGCCGAAGGCGCTGAAGTCACCCGCCCGCATGGCCGCAGTCGGAAGGGTTCCCGTCCTCGTGTTGGGGGTCTTGGTGTAGTGGCCTTCCCAGCCGGCGAAGAAGAACAGCTTGTCCTTGATGATGGGGCCGCCCAGGGTGGCCGCGCCGATCTTGCGGTCGTTGGAGGGCTTGTCGCCGGAGGTGTTGGCCCAGTTGCGGGCCCGGAGGCTGTCGTTTTCGAACAGGAAGGTGCCGGACCCGTGGAACTCGTTGGTCCCGGACTTGGTGGCCACGGAGATCGCCGAGCCGCCGGCCATGCCCTGCTCGGCATCGAAGCTGGCGGTGGAGATGTTCACCGTCTCCACCGTCTCCGAGGGCGCCACGTACAGGGCGTGGTGGGGCAGCCAGATGTACACGTTGGTGGCGCCGTCGAGGCGGGTGTTGTTGTTGTTCCGGTTCAGGCCGTTCACGTTCGTGGTCAGGGAGCGCTCGGGGGTGTCGGTGATGGCGTTCTGGAACCCCGCGGGAGTGGTTCCCGGAACGAGGTCCAGCAGCTTCTGGTAGTTGCGGTAGTTGCCCAGGGGGAGGTTCTCGATCTCCGCGGCATCCAGAGTGCCCTTCAGGTCGCCGCTGTCGGTCTGGAGCAGCGCCTGCTCGGACTGAACGGTGATGACCTCGGTGAGGGCGCCCACCTCGAGGGCCACGTTGACACGGGCGATCCCGCCCTGCGTGACGGGGATCCCCTCCTCGACGTACTCCTTGAATCCCTGCAGGCTCACCCGGATGGTGTAGGTGCCCTCCTGCAGGTTGCTGAACGAGTATGCTCCGGCGGCGCCGGTGGTGGCCTCACGAGCCAGGTTCGTCCCCTGGTTGATGGCCGTCACGGTGGCGCCGGGAACCGCTGCCCCGCTGGTGTCGACGACGTCCCCCACGATGCTGCCGTAGAGGACCTGGGCGTCGGCGGGGCCAGCCAGGGCCAGGATCGTCACGACGAGGGTCGCGAGCAGCAACCCCGTCCGACGACCGTTGAGGCATCTCATAGTCTCTCCTCCTGACTTCGGATAATCCTGGTTCGACGAGGGGCCGGGGGACGGCAGACGGCGGACGCTCCGGACATCGAGGGACGCCCCTCGCGGCAGCCGGACGCTGTCGTCACCTGTACCCACAACGAACCCTCCGCTTCAGACAAGACTGGAAGCGAGCCGAACGTATCGCACGGCCTGGCGAAAAGTCAACAAAGTTTGCTCGGCGGTGACAAAAGCACACACCATGCCACCCAGAGGAAAACAAAAAGTTCTCTCGTCTCTTTCTTTTGCTTGCGTTTGGCGTACTCGACTGACGAAGAGGCAAGTCGCCGAAACCCTGCTCCTGCAACCCCTTGGCGGAGACTCACTGGGTACTTAATGCGTATGATCCGATCGTAGCTTTTTCCTTTGCTGTGCGTTTGGTCCGGCTCCACCGCTCCGCGCGGGCCGCCACGGGCCCAATCCACTGGAGTGTAATTCGGGTTTTTGGAGTGCGCTCCCCCCTATCTTGCGGTGGCGGCCCCGGAGAGGTCGTAGATCCGGATGTTCCGGAACTCCACGGGCTCGTTGTGACCGAGGAACCCGAGGTGGCCGGAGGGGCGGTTCAACCCGGGGTGCTTCGCCAGGATCTCCGGGTCGGTCATGCCCGCGGTGTCCACGTCCAGGATGGTGGCCCCGTTGAGGACCACCTTGACCCGGCTGCCCCGGGCCGTGACCTCCTCCTCGTTCCACTCCCCCACCGGCTTCAGGTATCCGGTCCGGGCCGGGAAGACGTGGTAAAGCGACCCGTGCTTCTGCCAGGGCTTGATGTCCCGGTACCGCTCGGCGGTGTTGTCGATGATCTGCAGCTCGATGCCGTCGTAGGCAACGTCCCGGGCCTCCAGGGGCGCACGGATGCCGAGCCCGTTGTTGGAGCCCTCGAAGAGCCGGAACTCGAAACGGAGGACGAAGTCGCTGTACTCCTGCGCGGTGAGGAGGTTGCCCCCCCCGCCGGGCGGCAGCACGATCTTCCCGTCCTCGACCTCGTAGCCGGCCCCCGTCTTCCCCTTCAGGACCCAGCCGTCCAGCGTCTTGCCGTCGAACAGGGGAACGAAGCCCTCCTCGCCGGCCAGCGTCTCGATCCGCGGGGGCAGGGGCCCGACCTCGATCCGCCGGAAGTAGATCTCGGCCCCCTCCGACTGGATCATGATCTGGCCCTCGCTGAGGCTCGATCCGGTGCCCTCGTTCACCACGGTCCCGTTGACGAGGGTGGTGATGCGGTCGCCGTCGGCGATGACCTCGAGCCGGGTCCACTCTCCGTACGGGCTCTCGACGTCGTCCCGCCCCCGGAAGCCGAGCCGGTCCTCCCAGTCCACGTCACGGCCCCACCAGTTGATGCGGCCCCCCTCGAACTCCCGGGGCTCGCCCTGGGGATCGTAGACGGACTCGCCGTCCCGGTCGGCGGTGACGGGCGCGGTGAGCCGGGGCACGACCCGGCGACCCTCGTGGTCGAAGCCGGCCACGAGGATGAAGTCCCCGACCCCGCCCTCGATGACCTGGGTCTCGACGGAGCGCATCCAGGGGCCGCTCGAGCCCTCGCCGGTGCTCCCGTCCGGCCCCTGGCAGTGGATCAGGACCCCGCTGTCCCGGGTCGAATCGCGCCGGTCGCCCCAGGTCGCGAGCCCCCAGCGGAACTCCACGAGCAGGTGGTAGTCACGAAAGGCCTGCTTCGTCACCAGCCCGCCCCAGCGCTCCCCGCTGATCCGGAGGGCGGGAGCCCCGTCGACCTGATCGACGATGCTGAAGACGCGGTCCGGGTCTTCGCGACCGGAGTCGGCGAGCCAGGTGTAGAAGGAGTCCAGGTCCTGGCCGTCGAGGAGATCGATCGTCGTCTCCGGTGCGACGGCCTGAGCGGTGGCCGGGTGAGGGGACCACGCCAGGAGGAGGAAGGGAAGAAGCGGAGCGATCTTGTTCATGGGGAGTCTCCCAGGGGCCGAGATACCGACGTGTTGGCCGCGGGCACCCTACTGCCGGACGGCGTCGCCGGTCAATACCGGACCGAAGGGCTCTTCCGGGGCTGGTATAGACTGTTTTTCAGGACCTCGCGGGCTTTGCCGGGGTCCGAGCCGATCAGTCTGGAGTGGATTCATGAGTCGAGAGATGCTGAGGGTTCTGCCGGTCGTGCTGGCGTTCGCCGCTGGCCCCGCCACCGCCCAGGAGACGGACGCCGCGCAGGAGCCCCCCGCCGCGTTCCCCGCCGAGATCGAGCAGGTCACGGTGGACGTCGTGGTCATCGACAAGGAGACCGGCCAGCCCGTGACCGACCTGAACGGCACGGACATCGAGGTCTACGAGGATGGGAAGCGCCAGACGATCTCGGCGTTCGACCTGTTCGAGGTCGCCCCGTCGCCCGCCGACGAGGCCAGGCCCACCGCAGAAGCCGCCGAGGCCGCCCCGCCCGTCAAGGAGCCGGCGCCCCGGGCCCGGGTCTCCACCAACCTCGACAAGGACGATCGCCAGGGTCGGACCTTCATGATCGTCTTCGACGACGTCCACACGACGGCCCGCAACCTCGCGGCCGCCAGGGCGGCGACGGCGAAGTTCGTCAACGAGCAGACCGCCGGGGGCGACCGGGTCACCCTGGTGGCCCCGGGGGCCGGAGTCTGGCGGAACGGCCGCATGCCGGAGGACCGTGAGGAGCTGCTCGGTGTGCTCAAGGGCCTGGAGGCCCTCTACATCCCCGACACCGCGCGCGATCGCCTGTCCGACTACGAGGCCATGCGCATCCACAACTTCCGCGACTACGAGGTCCTCAACCGGGTCGAGCGGCGGTACGCGAAGTTCTTCGTCCAGACGACCCGGGAGCTGGACCCGCACACCCGGGACTTCCGGAACGAGGAGGACCCCTACATCACCGCCAAGGCGGCCGAGACCTACTACGCGGCCACCGCCCGCAACCACGTGACCCTCGGGGCGATCGAGCGGGGCCTCAACTCGCTCGAGCGGCTCCAGGGCCGCAAGTCGATGATCCTGGTCTCGGAGGGCTTCGTCTACGACATGCACCTTCCCGAGTTCCGCCGGATCGTCACCGCCTCGCGCCGGGCCAACACCGCCATCTACTTCCTGAACAGCCGCGGCCTCGAGGCCCTGCCCATGGAGATGAGCGCCGAGATGGGCGTCATCCTGCCCGACGAGGACATGGGCTTCTCGGTCTTCGCCCTGTCCACCGAGATGGCCGGGGGCTCGGAGTCGCTGGCCAAGGACACCGGGGGCTTCACCGTCCGCAACACCAACGACCTCGCCGAGGGCTTCCAGCGGATCGGGGACGAGAACCGGGCCTACTACCTTATCGGCTACAACCCCACCAACACCGCCCGCGACGGGAAGTTCCGGGAGATCGAGGTCAAGGTCCCCGGCCGCAAGGGCCTCACCCTGCGGGCCCGCCGGGGCTACTACGCCCCGTCCGCGGACGGCGAGGTCGTCGCGGGGACGGAGGGGAGGGACCCCGCGTTCCAGAGCGCCGTGGACTCCCCCTACGAGATGGACGACATCCCTCTCCGGATGACCCACTTCGTGAGGGAGGAGACGTTCGTGGGGACGGCCCGGGTGTTCCTGGCCGCGGAGGCCGACATCCGCAGTCTCCGGTTCACACCGGAGGAGGGCCTGGACACAGACACGGTGGAGTTCCTCATGGTGGCCGTCCACCGGGAGTCCGGGGAGTACTACCGCTACGACCAGAAGATGGACCTGAAGCTCGACCCCGAGACGCGGGAGCAGCTCTCCCGCACCTGGCTCCCCATGGTCCGCGACTTCGAGCTGCCGGTGGGAACCTACCGGGCCAAGCTCGTGGTGAGAGACAAGGGCTCGGAGAGGATCGGGACCGTCATCCACGACTTCGAGGTCCCCCCCGCCGAGGGGTTCCGTGTGTCGACCCCGGTGCTGAGCGACATGCGCGAGACGACCGCCGAGGGCCAGCCCGGTAATCGTCTGGCCCTCATGGCGCGGCGCGAGTTCGCCAAGCAGGCGTCGCTCTTCTGCCAGCTCAACGTCTACGGTGCGGTCAAGCTGGCGTCGTCGGGCATGCCGCGGGTGACCATGGCCTACGAGGTGCGCCGGAGCGACGGGATGCTCTACACCAACGAGGCCCGCAGCCTCATCCTTCCCACCCCGGAAGGAGACCTGTCGCGCATCATCGGGTTCCCCCTCGAGGTCGCCCCTCCCGGGGACTACGAGCTCGTGATGAACGTGAAGGACGAGCTATCGGGGAAGACCGTCGACCTGCGCGAGCCGTTCACCGTCGTCGCGGACGCCGCGGCCCCTCCGGCGACGACCCCGGCCGCGGACGCCCCCGCGGCGGCGCCGGCCTCCACCGCGTCTCCCGAGGCCGCGGAGCCCACCGGAAGGTAGGCGCCACCAGCGATTCGACCGGAGGCTCGTCCCCGCGGCGTGGAGGCACCGCGGCTCCTCCCGTGCCGCCCGGGCGTGGAAACGGTTGACTCGTGGTGCATAGTTGGGGCCGTGCCGCGCGGCTGTGCCCGGCGGAGACGACAATCAAGGTCTTGACGACTCAACGGAGGATGACGATGAGATTCACGACACGCTGGCAGCGACCCGGGCTCACCGTTCTGGCTCTGGCCGCGGTGGCGCTCCTCGCCACCGGTGGCGCTCCGGTCGCGGCGGAAGAAGGCGGGGGGCTGCGCCTGCTCGTCATCGGTGCTCACCCCGACGACCCGGACAAGATCGGCGGGACCATGGCCCGCTACGTCGAGCTCGGCCACACCGTGAAGTTCGTCTCCCTCACCAACGGCGACGCCGGTCACCAGACCCTGGGCGGGGGGCAGCTGGCCCGGATCCGGACCGAGGAGGCCCGCTGCGCCGGCGAGGTGCTCGGCTCCGAGTACATCACCCTCGACAACCACGACGGCGAGCTGATGCCGACCCTGGAGGTCCGCCGGCAGGTCATCCGGCTCATCCGGGAGTTCAAGCCGGACATGGTGTTCACCCCGCGGGTCGACGACTACCACCCGGACCACCGGGCGACCGGGGAGCTCGTGCGCGACGCGGCCTACATGGTCACGGTGCCCAACGTGGTGGCCAAGACCCCGCACCTCGAGAAGAACCCGATCTTCATCAACGTGGAGGACCGCTTCTCCCGGCCCACCCCCTTCGACCCCGCGATCGTCGTGGACGTCGGCGACGTGATCGAGAAGAAGGTGGACATGTACCACTGCCACACCTCGCAGGTGTACGAGTGGCTCCCGTACAACCGGGGGGGCCTCGACGAGGTGCCGGAAGGGGAAGCGGCCCGGCGAGCCTGGCTGGCGCAGCGCATGAAGGCCCAGTGGCGACACACCGCCGACCGCTTCCGCGACAAGCTCATCGAGCTCTACGGCGAAGAGAAGGGCTCGAAGATCGAGTTCGCCGAGGCCTTCGAGGTCTCCGAGTACGGTTCCATGCCGTCGAAGGAAGAGCTGATGAAGCTGTTCCCGTTCTTCTAGCCCTCATTCCGAGCTTCATAGCCCAGGGCCGTCGAGGCCGCGGCGGCCGGGACCTGGCGAGGACCCTGCTCCACTTCGAAGCCGGCGGGCCCGCAGCCGGGTGGCCGACCGCGGCCGCCCGAGCAACGGAGACGGGAACGGAGAACGGAAACGGAGAGTTCCGAGTCCGTTGCGCGACGCGGCGGACTCGGAACGAGTCAGTTCGCCCGCACCTTCTTGAAGGACGTGAACAGGAAGTAGGTCCCGACCACGGCTACCACCGCCATGGCGATGCCCGTGAGCGGCCGCTGGTACACGAAGCTGCCGATGGAGAACAGGCTCGAGTAGATCACCACGCAGCCGACGAACACCAGGAGGATCTGGATGGGCATCTCCCAGGGCACGCCGTGGTCCTTCTCGTCGATCATGTCGCCGTCGGCGCGGGCCTCCTCCACGACCTTCTTCCAGCCGGGACCGCCCGGCCGGGTCAGCCGGTAGAAGGAGCGGAGCGTCTCGGTGCTCTCGGGCTTCGTGAGCAGGGTCGTGGCGATCCACGCCACCGTGGTGACGACGACGGCGATGATCAGCTTGATGGGGAACACCGTCCCCGACAGCGCCTTGGCCCCCATGTCCGCGTAGCCCGCCGGCAGCGGGTACACCCCGCCAAACGAGTGGGCCAGCCACAGGTCGTCCACCCAGAAGACCAGGATCACCGCGTTGATCGTGGCCACGATCATGGCCACCACCTCGGTCCAGGCGTTGATGCGCCACCAGAACCAGCGCAGCAGGTAGATCAGCCCCGACCCGGCCCCGGACAGGAGGAGGATGTTGAAGGCCTGGGTCGCGTCCTCGAGGAAGAGCAGCGAGAGTACGCCGGCCAGGACCATCAGCAGCACGGTCGAGATCCGGCCCATCAGCACCATGTCCTTCTCGGACGCGTCCGGTCGCACGAATCGCTTGTAGAAGTCGTTGACGACGTACGAGGAGCCCCAGTTCAGGTGGGTGCCGATGGTCGACATGTAGGCCGCGATGATGGACGCCACGACCAGCCCCAGCCAGCCGGGACCCAGCTTCGAGAGCATCACCGGATAGGCCACGTCGTCACGCAGGTACTCGCTGGTGATCGCCGGGAACTCCCGGCCGATCGACTGCAGGTCGGGGTAGATCACCATCGAGGCCAGGGCCACGATGATCCACGGCCAGGGACGCAGGGCGTAGTGGGCGAAGTTGAAGAGCAGGGTGGCGCCGATGGCGTTCTTCTCGTCCTTTGCCGCCAGCATCCGCTGGGCGATGTAGCCTCCCCCTCCCGGCTCCGCCCCCGGATACCAGACCGCCCACCACTGCACCGCCACGGGGATGATCAGCAGGGGCACGAACACCGCGGGATCGGTGAACTCGGGGACGAAGCTCAGCTTGTCCTGCAGCGCAGGATGGGTCAGCAGGGCCTTGAGTCCCCCGACCTCGGGCTGACGCACCGCGACGACCGCCGCCAGGACCGCACCGAACATGGCGACGCTGTACTGGAAGAAGTCGGCCCAGATGACCCCCTTCAGCCCTCCCAGCGAGGCGTAGATCACCACCACGAGGGAGGCCCCCACCACCGTCTGCCAGGGCTGGAGGTTCAACATGACGGCCCCGATCTTGATCGCGGCGAGCGTCACTGTTCCCATGATCAAGACGTTGAAGAAGAGGCCGAGGTAGATGGACCGGAATCCCCTCAGGAAGGCGGCCGCCTTGCCGCTGTAGCGCAGCTCGTAGAACCCGAGGTCCGTCATGACGTTGGAGCGGCGCCAGAGCTTGGCGTAGATGAACACCGTCACCATGCCGGTGATCAGAAAGGCCCACCAGGCCCAGTTCTTGGACACCCCGTTCTCCCGGACCATGCCGGTGACCAGATTCGGCGTGTCGGCGGAGAAGGTGCAGGCCACCATGGAGATGCCCAGGAGCCACCAGGGCATCCCGCGGCCCCCGAGGAAGAACTCGGACGAGCTCTTGCCCGCGGTCTTCGAGGCCGCCCACCCGATGCTCAGGACGATGAGGAAGAAGACACCGACGATGAACCAGTCGAGTGTACCCAGTGCCATGATTCACACCTCTGTTCAGTGTCCGGCACGAACCGGGCGCTCGTGCCCGCACGCGCTTCGGGCCGAAAGCCTACAGCTATTGCCGCCCGACGGCCAGCCCAGGACCGGGCCCCGCCCCGGGCTGCCGTCGACTAGCGCCCGAACCACCAGGCGAGCTTGACCACGAAGACGTCGTCGGAAGGGGTGCGGAACAGGTCGGCGGTGTCGCCGCCGAAGCTGAAGTCTCCCGGGTTGGCCTCGTTCTGCCGACGCTGGGTCCACGCGACGTACAGTGTCGACCCGAGGCGGAACTCCCACCGGAGGACCGCGTTCACCCGAAGCGACTTGAAGTTGAAGTCGGGGTTGGCCAGGGTGAACCGCTCGGCGGGGCCATCACCGTCGGGGTCGATGACGTAGTCGCCCTCGGGCCCCCGCTCGATGGTCCCCAGGTCCCGGCCGTAGACCGGGAACTCGAACGTGCGCGGTGTCCCGAGCTGGCTGATCTCCGGATAGGCCCCGGTCGAGAGCAGCACCTGGGAGTAGAGCTGGAGGGAGAGCTTCGGCGAGAAGACCAGGTTCAGCCGCAGCGGGATCGCCACCTCGTCCTGGTCGAGGGTCCCGAAGACGTAGCGGGCCCCGAAGGTCCCGGTGGCGGTGGGGTCCTCCACCCTTCTCAGGTACTGGCTGATGTTGTGCTGCCGGCGGTACGACGGCTCGATCGCGAGGGTCAGGGCGGGCCAGGGCCGAACGTGCAGACTCACGCCCACCCGACGGGTCCAGCTGCCGAAGTTCACCTCCCGGAGCTGGCCCTGGGCGCCCATCCAGAGCTGGCGCTTCGTGTCGCTGCCGACGGTGAGCGTCCAGCTGCGGATCCCGGGGCGGATCGTCATTGGCCCGCCCCGGGTGAGCTTGTCGTTCCAGGTGTCCCAGGACCCCAGGACGTCGAGGTCGAGCTGCCAGTAGTTGCGGAGGAGAGCGGTGGCCCGGGCGGAGATGCCGTTTCCGTTGGAGTCGCCCCCGAAGTTGTAGGTCCACCACTTGGAGATCCAGAACTGCCTCGAGCGGGTCCACCGATCGGGGGTCAGCTTGCGGAAGGTCACCATCCCGTGGCCGCCGAGACGATCGGTCTGTGTCTCGAAGCCGAGGTCGTTGACCTCGAGGCCCGGGCTGACCCCCCAGATCCCCGCGTCGAAGATCACGTTTCCGGTGTTCTTGTGGATGTTCGTCCGGCCGCTCCACCCCGAGAGAGACGTGCGGCTCGGATCCAGGGTGACGTAGTCGGCGTCGGGCCGCTGATAGTAGCGTTGCTCGGCCTGCTGGAGGCGGAAGACGGACTCGCGGGTGCCCTGGACGGTGCCCGCCGAGAATCCTCCCGTCCAGACCCAGTCGTGCCGGGCGTCGAGGAAGTAGTGGCCGTCGACTCCCCCGACGTAGGCCTGGCTCACGAGGTGACGGTCGAGGCCCGACTGGGCGTCCAGCCGGCGGTTCACCGCGGTGCCGATGAACCCGATGGCGCCGCGACTCCCGAGATTGCGCTGGGCCCTCCCGACGAAGTAGTTCGTGAGCGGCTCCACCAGGGTCCGGTCTCGGACGCTGTCTTTCGACAGCTCCGCGAACTCGCTCCCGGTCACGGCATCGAGAACCCCCAGCGTCCACCCCCCGGAGGTGCGACCCGTCAGCTTGGCTGCCCCGAGGATGGTGGTGAAGGCCGGCTTGTCCACGAAGCTCGCGTTGCCGGTGCCCTGGGGCTCGCGTCCGATGCGCCGTGAGTAGAAGAGGATCGGCTCCGGGAAGTAGAACGTCCAGTACTCGCTCGCTCCGCTCCGTCCGAAGTTGGAGAAGGTCTGGGACCCCTCGGTGAAGAACGGCCGCTTCTCCTCGAAGAAGGTCTCGTACTCGGAGAGGTTGACGACCGCCGGGTCCACCTCGACCTGCCCGAAGTCGGGGTTGATCGCTCCGGTGAGGACCATGTTGGTCCCGACCCCGTACTTCAGGTCCAGACCGGCCGACCCGAAGTAGCGTGACCCGTCGTTGAACGGGTCGGCGGGGTCGTCGGGGGCAATGTACTCGGCACGGCCCGACACGTAGGGGAGAAGCTCGAGGTGCTTGCCGGGAGTGATGTTCTCGATCCCCTCGAGATGGGCCATCCGCGAGGCGAGGCCGGTCTCGTTCTTCGGGACCAGGGCCAGCCACGCCTCCTCGGCCTTCCGGTGGATCATCCGCCGCGCGTTGATGCCCCAGGAGTGCCCGGGGGTCGTCGGGAACCGGAGCTGGGAGAAGGGGATCCGCATCTCCACCGTCCACCCGCCTTCGTCCACCGTCACCGCCGAGCTCCACACCGCGTCCCAGGTGGGGTCCTCGAGGATGTCGTCGTCGAGGGCCGCGTCTCTCTGGACACCGGCCGCGCTCACCTCGAACACGACGCCGGAGCGGTGATCGTGGTGGGGGTCGAGGTACAGGGAGAAGGTGTCGGTCTCGGCGATCTCGTCGCGGCGGGAGAGCTGGCGGACGATCTGGTCGGCCTCGTGGTCGTAGAGCCTCGCGCCAACGAAGAGAGCGTGGTCGTCGTAGAGGAGACGCAGCTCGGTGCGCTCGGTGGCTGGCGCCCCCTCGTCCGGGTCACGCTGGAGGAACACGTCGGCGACGGGGGCGGCCGCCCAGGCCTCCTCGTCGAGCCGACCGTCCACGGAGATCGCACCGCTCGCTCGTGAGGTGTGAAGAGTCGGTCCCTGGTGGGCCCACGCGGCGGTGGCCGCAGAGAGCAAGAACGCGCCGGCGAGGGCGGGGGCGGTAGAGCGGAAGGCTCGCGGTGTCGTGCGGCGCTGCGCCTTTCTCATGGTGCCGTCCATCGCGTCCTCAGAGCTTCCGGAGAGTCTGTATGTACCCGCCGAAGGTCACCGCACGGGTCTCCCCCTCGAACAGGCCGGAAAGCTCCGCCTCGAGCCATCCGCGGATCTCCGTGGCGGACCGCTCCCCGTACTCGACGGCGGCGATGACGTTGGACTCGGTCATCAGGAAGTCCGCGTACCGCGGGGCGGTGAACCGGCACTGGATCTCGAACGTGTGGTGGACAGGCTCGTCGAAGCCGCAGCGGGCAGCCTCGTGGCTCGTGACCATGGGATCCTGGGAGGCCGGGGCCGGAAGCGCCGGCTGGAGGGCCTCCTCGTGCCAGCGCTGGAGGTCGGGCATCTCCGGTGATCGCCCGGTGTCGCCGAAATCGAGGGGAATCAGCCACCCCTCGTTCTTCAGCAGCTCGGCGGCGCGGGGCAGGAAACGGTCTCGGTCCACCCAGTCGATGGAGCCACAGGCGACCACCAGGTCGAAGCTGACGTCGCGAAACGGGAGGTCCTCCGCCGTCGACGCCAGGTAGTGGAGGCGCTCCGCCCTTCTCGCCCGCTGGAGCATCGGCACCGAGACATCGATTCCCACGACCTCCCGGGCCAGGTCGAGGAGGGCCACCGAGGACATCCCGGTTCCGCATCCGACGTCGAGGGCCCGGTGCATCGGGTCGGGCAGCCCGATCAGGCCACGCACACGGGCGAAGACCTCGGGGTGGAGAAACGGGCGCGCCGACGCGTAGCCAGCGGCGACCCGGTCGTGCTCGAAGAGCCGGTGGGTCGCGGTCGGGTCCGGGGGGATGTGGGTCACGGTGGGGGCGGCCTCCCAGGTGCCGGTCGGGTTTCCGAGACACCCTATCACCTCCGGGTCGCCTTCTCTGTGGCGTGGGCCGGTCGCACCGCCGCCCGGCGCGCAAATGAGGGCTGGACTGCGGCGGGTTTCGGCCTACTATGTCGACTAGAAGCCTTCGCAAGGAAGGACATCACGGGCAGGCGGACGGTCTCTCCCTCGCGCGCGGAAGGAGGTGGTCTTGCTCATGTCCGGTGCAACGGGTCGCGTTGCGGTTTCCTTGGGCCGCCACTGCACGCGGGTGGCCTCGTTGGGCGCGCTCCTGGCGGGTGCAGCCGGGGGTCTCGCCGTGCCCGGGGCCAACGCCCAGGCTCCGGTCGCCGACCCGGCTCCCCAGATCTGGCTCGGGCCCGACGGCCAGCCGCTGCCGCTCGAAAGTGAAGCCGACGTCCTGGAGTTCCTCCGGACGGCCGAGGTCGTGAGCCGGGAGAAGACGTCGGACGGCATCACCCGCCCGGAGAAGCTGCTGCTGGAGGCCGACGGGGTCCAGGCCCACGCCATCTTCCGGACCTTCGAGCGCGAGCTGCGCCGGACCCGTCGCCCCGACGGCCGGTACTACGTGCGCTGGGTCGATCACTACGGGGGAGAGTGCGCGGCCTACGAGCTGGCCCGGCGCCTCGGGCTCGGCCTCGTGCCCCCCACCGTGTCTCGGCGCCTCGGCGCCAACGACGGGAGCGTGCAGCTCTGGATCGAGGGCAATCGCGACGAGACCGACCCGGATTTCGTCGTGCGCAGCCCCATCGCCTGGATGAAGCAGCAGTGGGACATGATCCTCTTCGACAACCTGATCCTGAACGTCGACCGAAACGCCAACAACACCCTGGTGGATCCGGATGACCATCTCTGGCTGATCGACCACACCCGCGCCTTCCAGCCCAAGGCCGAGCTGCTGGATCCCGAGAGGCTCCAGAAGGTGAACCGCGTGTTCTGGGACCGGCTGCAGTCGATGAGCGACGAGGAGCTGAAGGACGTGGTCCGGGATCACGTCGCGCTCGACCAGATGACGGCCCTCGTGGAGCGTCGCGCCCTCCTCGCCGAGCGGGTCCAGGCCCTCGTGGACGAGCACGGCGAGGCCGCCGTCTTCTACTGACGTTCGGCGTCGACGCCAGGGAGTGAAGGTCTGCCTCGGACTCCGATTCGCGTCGTGGCCACGAGGAATCCTGGCCCCCGGCCGGGCTTCCACGGGTGTCCTCCCCGCTCACGGCGACACCTCTTCGCCCGGTGCCGTCTCCTCCTGACCGCCGCGCTTGCTGCCCTTGCCGCGCCGACGGCGACCGCCGCCGGGCCGGGACCCTCCGCGGCGCCCCGAACCTGGCTCGGCCCGGATGGCAGACCGCTGCCGTTCGACAGCGACGATGAGGTCCTGGAGTTTCTCCGGACGGCCGAGGTCGTGAGCAGGAGGACCCTCGAGGAGGGCATCAACCACGAGCAGCAGCTTCTTCTGGAACGCGACGGGGTCCGGGCTCACGCCATCTTCAGGACGGTCGACCGTGAGCTGCGCCGGACGCGGCGCCCCGATGGTCGCTACTACGCTCGCTGGGTGGACCGCTACACCGGCGAGTGTGCGGCGTACGAGCTGGCACGATCCCTCGGGCTGGACTTCGTCCCGCCCACCGTGCTTCGACGTTTCGGCAGCAGGGACGGGAGCGTGCAGCTCTGGATCGAGGGCGCTCGCGACGAGAACGCGGAGGGCTTCCGTCCTCCCCACCCCCTGAGCTGGGTGCGACAGGTCTGGGACCGGACCTTCTTCGATCTCCTGATCTTCAACGTCGACCGCAACGCCGGCAACCTCCTCGCCGGCCCGGACTACCGGCTCTGGCTGTACGACCACGGGCGTGCCTTCCAGCCCAAGGCCGAGCTGCTCGACCCCGAGGCGCTTCAGAGGGTCAACCGGAAGGTCTGGGACCGGCTGCAGTCGTGGACCGACGAGGAGCTGAAGGACGTGGTCCGAGACTCCCTCGACGTCGACCAGGCGGTGGCCCTGGTGGAACGACGGGCCCTCCTGGCCAAACGGGTCCGGGCCCTGGTGGACGAGCACGGCGAGGCCGCAGTGTTCTACTGATTCCTCGTTCCGAGAACGCTCCGTTTGCCCGTCGTTCTCGGAACCCTCCCCCCCGCCCTACCCCTGCCGTCCCCGTCCACCGAGACCCTCACCGCCCCCCGCCCCACGAGAACACCCCCTCACCTCTCTGCACTCCCCTCTCCCGCAC
>JAJDNS010000192.1 GCA_022340585.1 Acidobacteriota bacterium | reverse complement strand
GGACTCCCTGACCATCGGGGAGCTTCGGGATGTCCTGAACGCCGTGAAGAGCAGCTTGGGCTGGAACATCGACATCCTGGGAATGGACGCGTGCTACATGGCCATGGGCGAGGTGGCCTACGAGCTCCGGAACTCGGTGGGCTACATGGTCGGGGCCGAGGGTCTGGAGCCGGCGTTCGGCTGGCCCTACCATCGGATCCTGAAGGAGGCGAGAAGCCTCCATAAGACGGCACAGGCAGCCAACCCTGACCAAGACCCCGAAGCGGTCGACCGGAAGAATCCGCGAGATCTCGCGAAGCTTCTCGTCAGAGCCTACGTGCAGCACTACTCGGAGTATGACGAGACTGCTGGGCGATCGAGCGACCTGGCGGCGATGGATCTCGAGCAGATTGAGGGTGTCAGAACCGCCTTCAAGGGCCTTGTCGATCGGCTCAAGGGAAGCGAGGGAGATCACAACAAGCTCCTCCTGGCCCACTGGTATGCCCAGACATACAAGGCTGACCAGTTCGTGGACCTGAAGGACCTGTGCGATCAGATCGCGAAGCAGTTCGGGACAGGAGCGGTCGCCGACGCCAACGCCGGGGTGGACAAGGCGCTGGAGCAGTGCATCGTGCTCGCCGGCTGCAACGGCTTCGCGGTCCAGCATTCCTACGGCCTGTCGATCTACTTCCCCTGGGGAGCCGTGTCGCCGGACTACGAGGAGCTCGCGTTTCCCAAGGACGATGTCACTGGCTGGGTCAAGTTCCTCAGGACTCACCTGCAGGCGACGCAGCGGCTTCCAAGATACGGGGTGAAGCAAGACGAGCTACCCACCATGGGACCCGGGTCGGACATCTCACAGGTCATCAGCGCTCGAAGGGCGATCCTGCTCACTCAATTCGACGAAGCACGGACCAGGGTCTCCGAAGAGACACTCGAAGAAGCCGGGCCGTCGGTGCCTTGGCGCATCGTCGCCCTCACCCGGACGGCCACCGCCACGGGCATGACCATTCCCCGGCTCACCGAGGCGTTGGCAGACATCGAGGGGCTCGGCATTCCGCCCGAGAAGGCCGCCCAGCTGGTGGCGATGAAGGTCACCGTGGGCAGAGTCATCACGGCCCTGGAGCGCATCGGGGCGGCCGACGTTCCCCTCGAAGACGTGCCCGAGGAGCTGAGTCGTCGCGTCCTGGGGCGAGTCGGCCCTCGCCGCAGCCGATTCAGCGACCACAGCCGGTTCAGTGATCACAGCCGGTTCAGCGACCACAGCCGGTTCAGCGATCACAGCCGGTTCAGCGACCACAGCCGGGCCCTCTGGGACCGCGAGTCATGGGTGAAGAACCTTCCCCCGGTGGTCGGAACGGCATTCTGGCCACCAGAGAGCGACGGCACGGCCTGAAGTCGATTCTGGACAGAATCGGTCTGGGCGGACGCGAAGGGCCGAGATGGAAGTCCGCTCTCACCTCCACGTGTCTCGCTTCGGTGGTCGCATCCCTGCACGGCTGCAGCTCCGCCCCTGCGCCCGAGGCGCTCTTCGCCGAGGCCGAGGGGCTCCGGCGCCGGTACGAGGAGAGCGCCAGCCGGGACGCGATCGCGAAATATGGGCAGGCGATGGCCGCATGGAAACAGATGGGTGACAACCGTGGGGCTGCCCGCGCCGGGCAGGGAATCGGGACCACCTACTGGCATCTGGGGTTGCTGGCGGAGTCCGTTCGGGCCTATCGCTCGGCCCTGCCCCTCGCCCGGGCGGCCTCGGACCCGGTCCTGGAGAGTGAGATCGGGAGCAGCGCAGGCATCGTCCAGGCCTGGATGGCCGATCGAAAGGAAGCCTACGACGACGCACGGGGGCAGTGCCAGCAGAGCCTGGACCTCGCCCGCCAAGCGGGGAGCCAGCGGGCACGGGCAAAGGCCCTGAACTGCCTGGGAGAAGTGGACTACTTCCAGTTCCGCCTCGACGAGGCTCTCAGGCGGTATCTCGATGCCGGCCGACTCTGGGACGAGCTTGGAGACCGGGCCGGCCAGGCCCAGACCCTGAGGTACCAGGGCTACGTCTACTCGGACCAGAGTCGCTTCGCCGAGGCGCACGAACGCTATGAGCGGGCTCAATCGATCTGGCTCTCTCTGGGCGACCGAAGGGAGCAGGCCATCACCCTGGTCTCCGAGGCGAGGCTGCGTCTGCGCCAGGGCGAATACCAGGAGGCGCTCATCCGCTTCCAGTCCGCGTTGGAGCTTCTCCGCCCCATGGGGGACGCCGCCTGGGAGGGAGGCAGCCTGACCGGCATCGCGAGGGTCTATCTCGACATGGCCGAGGTGGATCTTGCCCTGGACTACTGGGAGCGCGCGCTGCAGATCTTCGAGATGGCGGGGCTCAAGCACATCGCGGTGGACATCCTCATGTCTCTCGGAGAGACGTACCTGGCCTCGGGAGACGATGCCCGAGCCCTGGACCGGTTCGAGCGAGGGCTCGCTCTGACGCGCGAGCTGGGAATCGACTGGTGGCAGGCCGTTGCTCTCCGAGACATCGGCGTGGTGCACCTCATCCGTCGGGAGCCGCACCCGGCGCGCTCGCATCTCGAGCGTTCGCTGGAGATGCAGGCATCCCTCGAGGATCCACGGCTCGAAGCGCAGACCCGCGCCGACCTGGGCGAGGTGCACCTGCTGCTGGAGGAGCCAGAGCTCGCGCACCAGGACTTCGAAGACGCCCTGACCCACAGCTCCGTCGCGAGAGACAAGGTGACGGAAGCGAGGGGATTCTTTGGCCTGGCCCGGACCGCGGCCAGCGTCGGGGAGCTGGCGGAGGCGCGACGGTGTGTCGACCAGGCCTTGGGGATCGCCGAGTCACTCCGCACTGCCACGGAGCGTCGCGATCTGCGGACCTCCTTCCACGCGTCGGTGTACCGCTACAACGAGCTTCAGATGGACGTCCTCATGCGCCTGCACGGGAGCCGCCCCCATGAAGGCCTGGCCGAAGCGGCCTTCGAAGCCAGCGAACGCGCACGGGCGCGGTCCCTGCTCGACCGCCTGGCCGAGGCCGGGGTCAACCTCCAGGAAGACGTCGCCCCGGAGCTACTGAGACGCAAGCAGATCCTCGAGAAGGCCTTCGAGGACTGGTCAGATCGGCAGAGACATGGCGGGGACGACAGGGCGTTGGCCGCAGAGTACCGTGACCTGGAAGAGCGCTACGCCCAGCTACAAGCCGAGATCCGCAGCCAGAGCCCACGCTACGCCGCCCTCGTCCAGCCCCGGCCCCTGACACTGGTCGAAGCCCAGGAAGAAGTGCTCGACGAAGAGACCCTGCTGCTGGAGTACGCCCTCGGCGAGGAGCGGAGCTACCTGTGGGCGGTGACGAAGAGCGCTCACACAAGCTACGAGCTGCCTCCGCGCGCGGAGATCGAGAAGGCGGCACGACGGGCCTACACGCGGTTGACGGCGCGGCTCGCCGAGGACGGAGAAGGTCGCGATCGCCGCCGGCGCGTCGCAGAGGCCGACGACGCGTACTGGGCGGAAGCCGCCCGCTTGAGCGAGGTGCTCCTGGGCCCCGTCGCGAAGGCGATGGCAGGCAAGCGGATCGTTGTGGTCGCCGACGGCGCGCTGCAGTATCTGCCCTTTGCCGCCTTGCCGGAGCCGGGGGCGAGGGCGGACCCGGTTCCCCTGATTGCCGGGCACGAGGTCGTGAACCTGCCGTCGGCCTCGATGCTGGCGGTGCTGCGACGGGAAGTCCGGGAGCGGAGGCTGCCGGACCAGGCGGTGGCGGTCCTGGCCGATCCGGTGTACGAGCACGACGACCCGCGCCTGGCGAAGGCGCGTTCGGTCGGCGCCCGCGCTCCTGATCCGGCGGTCGGGCGTGACGGGTCCGGGGGCTTCCCCCGCCTCGCCGCGACGCGCCGGGAGGCCGCGGCCATCGTCGCCGCCGCAACCGAGGGAACGACACTACGGGCCCTGGGCTTCGACGCCAGTCGAGCCACGGCCCTGAGTCCGGAGCTGACCCGCTACCGGATCGTGCACTTCGCCACCCACGGGGTCTTCGACGACGAGAACCCCGGGCACTCGGGCATCGTCCTCTCGATGTTCGACTCCCGGGGACGGGCGCAGGACGGCTTCCTGCGCCTCCACGACATCTACGGCCTGGATCTCCCGGCCGAGATGGTGGTCTTGAGCGCCTGCGACACGGCCCTGGGCGAGGAGATCCGGGGCGAGGGCCTGGTGGGCATGGTCCGGGGGTTCATGCACGCCGGGGCCGAGCGGGTGGTGGCCAGCCTCTGGAAGGTGGACGACGAGGCGACCGGGGAGCTGATGCGGCGCTTCTACGTCGAGATGCTCCAAAACGGCCGCTCGCCGGCGGCGGCCTTGCGCCAGGCCCAGCTGGCGGCCCGGGACGAGCCCCGGTGGCGATCCCCATTCTACTGGGCGGCCTTCACGCTCCAGGGGGAGTGGCGCTAGGACGTCCCGGCGCCCCGCCCCTCCTCGAAACGTTTTCGCCCGCCCCGCCATGCACCAGTAGAAGGAGCCAGAAGACTCGGTGTCGGTGAGGTTTGGGTCCCTTGGAACAGCAGGCCACAAGACCGCGCAGCCCTGAGGTCGGAGGACACTTCGGCCGCTACGAGCTCCTCGAGAGGCTCGGCGCGGGGGGCATGGGCGAGGTCTTCCGCGCCCGGGACCTGGTCCTTCTCCGCGACGTGGCGGTCAAGTTCCTTCCCGAGCCCTTCACCTCCAGCCCGGAGCGGCTCGCCCGCTTCACCCGGGAGGCCCGGACGGCGTCGTCTCTGAACCACCCCAACATCCTGACCGTTCACGACATCGGGCAGGCCCAGGGCCTGCACTTCATGGTGACCGAGGTCGTCGAAGGGGTGACGTTGCGGCAGGTTCTCCGAAACGAACCCCGCCTTCCCGTCGGCCGGGCCCTGGACCTGGCCATCCAGGTCGCCGAGGGGCTGGCCCGCGCCCACGCCGCCGGGATCGTCCACCGCGACATCAAGCCGGGGAACCTGATGGTGACCCCCGACGGTCGGGTGAAGATCCTCGACTTCGGGCTCGCCAAGCTGCACTGCCCCACCGTCGGGGAGGCCCCCGACTCGGAGGTCTCGGACCTTCCCACCTGGCCCGGCGGCCGGTGGACCGACATCGCGGTCAGCGACGGCAGCCTGGTGGGCACCGTCGGCTACGTCTCTCCGGAGCAGGTGCGGGGACGATCCGTGGACCACCGCTCCGACCAGTTTGCCTTCGGGGCCACGCTCTACGAGATGCTGACGGGCCAGCGCGCCTTCCGACGCGAGACCCGGGGCGAGACCCTCGCCGCCATCACCGACGGGGAGCCCGCGGAGATGGCCCGGCTGAACCCGGAGCTGCCGGCCCCCGTCCGCTGGGTGGTCGAGCGCTGCCTGGCCAAGGACCCGGCGGAGCGCTACGCCTCCACCTGCGATCTCGCTCGCACCCTGCGCGGCCTGCGCGAGCATCTGCCCGAGCTGGAGCGAGCCCGGTCTTCGGTCGCGGCGACGGCCGGCCGGCGTCTCCGCTCACTCCGGGGCCGCCTAAGGCCGGCACCAGGGCGCGTGGCGGCCGCCGCCACCACGCTGGCCCTTCTGACCCTGGGACTCGTTGGCGGCGACACGGGGCAGTGGGCGCGGAATCTCCCGCCGCTCCCCGGGGACGCCCCCGTCAGCGTCCATGCCTCGGTGTTGTCGGAGCCTGGCTCCGAGAACCCGTTCCGGGACGACCCGTTCCTCGAGGTGATGACCTTCCAGTGGACACGCGGCGAGGGATCGCCCGTCGTCGTGGAGGGGCGGATCGAGCGACGGCTCGACTGGGTCCGGATCACCGCCCGCGTCGTGGACGAGGCCCGCCCGGCGGGCCAGGGCGTGAAGCTCCGTCGCAGTGAGCTCCTGGCCCTCGCCACGGCGATGGCCCGGACCCTGGGGGACGGGAACGACGGGCCCCGGGACGCACCGCAGGACGCCACCGTCATCGTCGACCCGGACGGGGGCGACCTGGCCCCCCCGGGCCAGGACTGACCAGAGGCCGCTCTCCCGTCAGCGCGCGGTGTCGGTCGTGGGCCCGCGCGTTCCGCGCTCCGCCAGGTCCCGCGGCCAGTTCACCACGAGGCTGACGAGGGGCGAGGTCGGCTCGACGCCCTCCGGCGGAGAGACCACGAGGAAGCGCTCGTCGTCCGGGGCCAGCGCCCACGACACCACGCCGGCCTCGGGTGCGGCGATCTCGAAGAGCGGCCGCTCCTCGACGACACGGAGGTCGTCGCCGCTCGCCTCCACCCGTGCCGCCACGAGCCCTCCGGAGAGCGCGTGGTAGACGATCTGACGGCCGTCGGAGGTCCACTCCGGATAGACCGCGCCCTTCGTGGAGACCCGCCATTTCCGGTCTGCCTCCGGGAAGGGCGTCACGTAGACCTCCCAACCCCCGGACTCGTCCGAGATGTAGGCGACGAAGCGCCCGTCGGGGGAGAAGGCCCCCGGCCATTCGGCGCCGGGCGTCTGCAGGAGAGGGCGGGGCTCGCCTTCGCCGTCGAGGGGGAGCACCCAGATGTCGCCGTCGGTCTCCTCGCCCTCGGACCCGTAGAGCAGCCACCGACCGTCGGAGGAGACGCTGCTCGGGAACTCGCTCAAGGGGGTCTGGAGCAGCGGCTCCTCGTCGCCGAACCCGCCCACCCGCTTGCGGTAGAGATCGAAGCTCCCGCTCCGGTCCGAGTGGAAGACGACGCTCGCGCTGTCCGGGGTCCAGATCGGGCTCTGGTCGTTGCCGGGGTCGGTGGTGAGACGGGTCGCGACCTCACGGGCGATCTCGAGGACCCACAGGTCGCTCGTCCCGGTGCCGGGATCGACGATGGCGGTCACGACGAAGCGACCGTCGGGAGAGATGCGGGGGTCCCGGTGGGCCGCGGGCTCACCCAGGTATTCCCCCGGCTCTCCGTCCATGCCATACCAGCGGAGGCGGCTCGAGCCCGCTCCGGAGCCCTTCTGATGGGCGAGGACGCCGTTCTGGGAAACGCTGAACGTCGCGAGGGCCGAGCCACCGAGAACGCCCACGCCCTCGGCCAGGGGGACCGGCTCGCCGCCGAGCTCGGCGGTTTCCGGGTCCATGGGCTGGGCCATGAGGGTCTCGTCGCGGAGGAACAGGAGATGGCCGGACGCGTACTCCGCGGCGGCGGTGGAATGGACCAGCAGCCGGCCCGGGCCGCCCTCCGCCGGGGCCACCATGACCGCGTTGCCCTCGGCCCCCCCGCTCCCGGCGGGCGCCCCGGCCCGACGGGCGAGGTAGAGGACGTGCTTCCCGTCGGGGAGCAGGCGCGGGTGGCGGTGCGAGTTTTCCCCTGCCTCCCGATCGAGCTCGGTGATCGCCACCGACTCGCCGCCGGCCTCGGAGACCCGGTGGAGGGGCGTGTTGTGGGACGGCGCGAAGATGATGGCGCCATCCGCTCCCCACGTCCCGCCCTTGCCGTTGGACGCCTCGCAGAGCGTGAGGGGCGGTCCACCCCCCGCGTCGATCTTCTTGAGCTTCCCGTCGGCGAAGAAGCCGATGAAGCGGGCATCCGGCGACCAGAAGGGGTACTGGGCCTCCTCGGTGCCGGACAGCGCGTAGGCCTGGTGAGCGTCGAGAGGTCGCACGTAGAGGAGGACCTGGCCGTCGCCGTCCTGGGCGGCAAAGACGAGCTTGCGGCCGTCCGGCGAGAGCGTGGCCGCGCCCGGGTTCACCGCGTCGAGGTGAAACGTCGTCCCCTCCGGGGGTGCGATCGAGGCCCGGATCACCGGAGCTGGCTCGGGAGCGGGCCGGAGAAAGAAGCCCGCGGCGAGCCCTCCGACCAGGAAGACCGTGGCGGCCGCCCACGGAAGGACACGGCGCAGAGGGCCAACCGCCGGGGAAGGCATCGCGACCCCGACCTCGGGCAGAGGCTCCGGGCTCTCGATCATCTCCTCGAGCTCGAGACGCGCGTCGCCGATGTCCCGGAGGCGGCGCCGGGGGTTCTTGGCGAGGCAACGGTAGAGAAGACGCTCCAGCCGCCGGGGAGTCTCGGCCGGAAGCTTCTCCCAGGACGGCTCCTCCTTGAGGATGGACGCCAGGGTGTCGGAGATGGTCTCGCCGGAGAAGAGCGACTCCCCGGTCAGCATCTCGAACACCACGACGCCGAAGGACCAGATGTCGGCGCGGCGGTCCACCGGCCGACCGCGGGCCTGCTCGGGAGACATGTAGGCAGCGGTGCCGAGGATGAGACCGGCGCCGGTGGTGGCGTAGGCGAGGGTGGGCGACTTGGACAGGTCGCTGGTGGAGCCGCTCACCGGGTTCTCGCCCCCCCACGCCTTGGCCAGGCCGAAGTCGAGGACCTTGACCTTGCCCTCGGGCGTCAGCATGACGTTGGCCGGCTTCAGGTCGCGGTGGACGATGCCGTGCTCGTGGGCCTCCTCGACGGCCTCGGCGATCTGCCGGGCGAGGTCGAGAGCCTCGGCCACCGGGACCGGGCCCTCCTTCAGGCGCTCGGCGAGGTTCTGGCCCTCCACGTGCTCGAGCACGAGAAAGCGCTTGTCGCCCACGTCTTCGAGGCCGTAGATCGCCCCGATGTTGGCGTGGCTCAGGGCGGCGAGAAGCTGGGCCTCCCGCTGGAAGCGGCCCAGTCGTTCCGGGTCCTGGGAAACCTCCGCCGGCAGCACCTTGATCGCCACCGACCGGCCGAGCTTGGTGTCCTCGGCGCGGTAGACCTCGCCCATGCCGCCGGCGCCGATCTTCTCGACGATCTGGTAGTGCGACAGGCTCTCTCCGATCACGCGTCCTCCTCGCCGCGCAGCCTCGACGGGGGGCGGCGGTCACCGCGGTCCAGCACCTCAGGTTCAACGGTTTGGATGAAACGCCATCGTGGCCCGGGGTTACCCGGGAGTCAAGACCGCGCCCGGGACAGGGTAAGATCGCCCCGGCCACGGGGCCGGAGAGGAGGCGCTTCATGGGTCGACACATCAGAGGTCTTGCGATCGGGGGCCTGGCCCTGGGGCTCCTGGGGGGCTCCGCGGCTCCCGAGGCCCCGGTCGAGGCGCCGGTGGCCGAGAAGCCCAACTTCGTCGTGATCTTCGCCGACGACATGGGCTACGGGGACCTGGGGGCCTTCGGACACCCCCTGTTCAAGACCCCCAACCTCGACGAGCTGGCCGCCGAGGGACAGCGCTGGACCCAGTTCTACGTGGCCGCCAACGTCTGCACCCCGAGCCGCGCCGCCCTCCTCACCGGCCGCTACCCCATCCGCAGCGGGATGATGGGGCCCCGGCGGGTCCTCTTCCCCGACTCGGGGGGTGGCCTGCCGGCCGACGAGATCACCATCGCCGAGGCCCTGGCCGGGGCGGGCTACGTCTCCGGGGCCTTCGGCAAGTGGCACCTGGGCCACCTGCCCCGGTACCTCCCCACGCACCAGGGCTTCTCGACCTATTGGGGCATCCCCTACTCGAACGACATGGACAAGGTCGCGGGGTCACCCGACTACCGGGCCGAGGCGGCGGCCGACGCGCGCTGGCAGGCCAACCCGGCCCACTTCAACGTGCCCATCATCCACGACGAGACGGAGATTGAACGGCCCGCGGACCAGTTCACGATCACTCGCCGGTACACCGAGAAGGCCATCGAGTTCATCCGCGCTCACGAGGACCAGCCCTTCTTCGTCTATCTGGCCCACTCGATGATGCACATCCCGCTGTTCGCGTCGAAAGACTTCGACGGGCGCAACGCGTCGCTGTACGCCGACGCCATCGAGGAGGTCGACTGGAGCGTGGGGCAGATCGTGGCCACGCTGAAGGAGCTGGGCCTGGAGAAGCGGACCCTCGTCGTCTTCACGTCCGACAACGGGCCCTGGCTCGTCTTCGACACCCACGGCGGGAGCGCCGGCCTCCTGAGGGGCGGCAAGGGCGAGACCTGGGAGGGAGGACAGCGCGAGCCGACGGTCGTGTGGGGACCGGGGATCGTCAGCCCGGGGGTCGTGAGGGGGATGGGGTCAACCCTGGATCTCCTGCCCACCTTCTGTGCCCTGGCCGGCGTCGAGCCTCCGAGCGATCGGATCCTGGACGGTCACGACCTGAGCGCGGTCATCCGGGGCGAGGGCGAGAGCCCGCGCCAGGAGATGATGTACTACCACTCGGGAGAGATTCGTGCCGCGCGGGTGGGCCCGTTCAAGGCCCACTGGGTGACCCAGACCGAGTACCGCGGGACGCCGCCCGTGCGCCACGACCCTCCGCTGCTCTTCAACCTCGAGGAGGACCCGTCCGAGAAGTTCGACGTGGCCGCCCGCCACCCCGAGGTGATCGAGCGGATCGCCGAGCGCGTCGCGGCCCACAGGAAGTCGGTGAAGCCGGTTCCCGACCAGCTGGCGATTCGGCTGGAGCCCTGAGCCGGGCCCCGACCATTCGTGGTCGCGGCCGGGGAGGCGCACTCCGACGCCGGGCCGCTACCCGTGGACGACGACCGTCCAGGGGCGGATGCGCCAGGCGGTGACGATGCCGCCGGCGACGTAGGGATCCTTCGCGACGAAGCTCTCCGCGGCCGAAGGGTCGTCGCCCTGGAAGACGAACGCCGCCCCGTCGACGGGGTCGGCGAAGGCCCCGGCCATCACCAGCTCGCCCCGATCGTGGGCCCCCCGGGCCAGCCGGAGGTGCTCCTC
>JAJDNS010000186.1 GCA_022340585.1 Acidobacteriota bacterium | reverse complement strand
CTACGAGGTCGTCTCTCCCCTCGGCGCCGGGGGCATGGGGGAGGTCTACCGCGCCCGGGACACGAAGCTGGGGCGGGACGTCGCGCTGAAGGTGCTGCCGGAGGGGGCCCTGACCGACGAGGCGGCGCGGAGGCGCTTCCGCAGGGAGGCCGACGCCCTGGCTCGGCTGGCCCACCCGCACATCGCCACGATCCACGACTTCGACTCGGCGGACGGGACCGACTTCCTGGTCATGGAGCTCGTGCGGGGCCCGTCGCTGCGGGACGAGATCGAGGAGAAAGGAGCGCTTCCCGAGAAGACGGTCGTCCGCCTCGGGACCCAGCTCGCGCGGGGGCTCCAGGCGGCCCACGAGGAGGGGATCGTCCACCGGGACCTCAAGCCCTCGAACGTGCAGCTGACGCCGGACGGGCTCGTGAAGATCCTCGACTTCGGCCTGGCGCAGCTCCTCCCTCGGGAGGCGGCGGGGGAGGAGACCGCCCCCACCGTGACCGCCATCGGCAAGGCCGCGGGGACGCTTCTCTACATGTCGCCGGAGCAGCTCCGGGGCCGGGGCGTGGACGCGCGGACCGACCTCTACGCAGCGGGGGCCGTGCTCTACGAGCTGGCGACCGGCCAGCGCCTCTTCTCCAAGCCCAGCACCGCGGAGCTGACGGAGGCCATCCTCAACGAGGAGCCGAAGCCGCCGCGGGAGCTGAACGAGCGGATCACCCCCGGCCTCGAGGCGGTGATCCTGAAGGCCCTGGACAAGGACCCAGAGCTCCGGTACCAGACAGCGAAGGACCTCCAGGTCGACCTCGAACGGCTCCAGCAACGCACCCGCTCGTCTGCCGTCTCTGGACTACAGACGAGCGGCGGTGGGCCCACCTCGCGGAGCCACGATACCCACTCCCCGCGATCCGCCGCCGCTGCAACCGCCGACCCATCCGCTCCTGCTCCCGATCGCACCCCGTCACCCCGACCCCTTTGGCAACACCCCGCAGCGATCGCCCTCCTGGTCCTCGCCGCCGTCGCTGCGACGGCCCTCGTGATGTGGAACCTTCGCCCCGTCCGCGGGGATCTCGTTCGCTTCACTGTCGAGGTCCCCCGCAAGAACGGCTGGCGCGCCGGTCCCGGCGCCGCGCTCTCGCCCGACGGACGCTCCCTGGCCTACGTCAGCCCCAACGAAGCGGGCGAGGACATCATCTGGATCCGCCCGCTGGACTCCCTGACCGCGAGACCGCTCGAGGGCACGGGGGGGGCGTATCTTCCCTTCTGGTCCCCCGACGGGCGGTCGCTCGGGTTCTTTGCCGACCGCAGCCTGAAGAAGATCGCCGTCGCCGGCGGAAGGGCGGAGACGCTGGCGGAGGCGCCGAACGCGTACGGCGGCTCCTGGAGCAACGAAGGCGTCATCCTCTTCTCTCCCAACCTGCGGACACCTCTCCAGCGGGTCTCGGTCCAGGGCGGTGACAGTCGGCCGGCCACGGTCCTGGACGCCGAGCAGCGGCACGGAGCCCACGCGTCACCGTCCTTTCTCCCCGACGGGAAGCACTTCATCTTCTCGGTCGACGCCGCGGAGGGGTTCGCGGGCCTGTACGTGGGCTCGTTGGACTCGCCGGACATCCGGCGCATCCTGCCGATCGTGTCGCCGGGTGTCGTGACGGACGACAGCTACATCCTCTTCCTCGAGGACGGCCTCGTGAGGGCGCAGAAGCTGGACATGCAGAGCTGGGAGCCGGAGGGACCGGTCTTCACCCTTGGCGAGGGCGCCTATCAAGAGGGTCTCCCGAACGTCTACTCAGAGGCGATGA
Organism: Acidobacteriota bacterium; assembly: GCA_022340585.1. Taxonomy (GTDB): domain Bacteria; phylum Acidobacteriota; class Vicinamibacteria; order Fen-336; family Fen-336; genus JAJDNS01. The sequence goes on along the minus strand of JAJDNS010000186.1, from coordinate 1,977 downwards.
GCCTGTCTGTCGGCGGGAATGGCAGCCTGGCCTTTCGGCAGGGGAAAGCGAACCGGCGCAGACTCACCTGGTTCGGCCGAGCGGGCGCGTCTCTCGGAGGCGTGGGCGCCGAGGGCTCCTACGAGTCGCCCGTCCTGTCACCGGACGACAGTCGCGTGGCCTTTGGCCGGGACGGGCAGATCTGGGTCATCGATCTCGCCCGGGGTGGAGCGGAGTACCCGTTGACGTCGGGAGCCACTCGAGCGATGTATCCAATCTGGTCCCCCGACGGGCGATCCATCGTCTACCCATCGGGCCCCGAGGGCAGCATGGTGCTCCACCGCAAGCCGTCCAATGGCACGGGAGAGGCCGAGGCGCTCCAGGGAATGGGGTCCCCCTTCAGCTGGTCCGCGGGGTACGTCACCTACTTCACGACCCATCCGGACACCTCGGATGACATCTACGTGCTGCCGATCGACGGGGACGGAGGACCGAGGCCCTTTCTCCGGACGGAGGCGATCGAGCACGAGAGCTCCCTGTCAGCCGACGGAAAGCGGATGGCCTATGTCACCGAGGAGAGCGGGCAGGCCGAGGTCTACGTGGAGACCTTCCCGAGGTCTGGGGAGAGGTGGAGGATCTCCCCCTCGGGGGGATGCCAGCCGATCTGGCGCCGGGACGGCCGGGAGCTCTTCTTCCTCGCTCTCGACGGCACCCTGATGGCGGTGCCCATCCAGACCCGCCCCCGATTCGAGGCGGGTGACCCCGAGCCCCTGTTCCAGACCCACGCGCAGGTCTGGGCGGCGAGGAACAGCTACTCGCCCACCCGGGACGGCCAGCGCTTCCTGGTCAACGTCGACCCCGAGATCGCCGTGTGGAAGACCGCCGTCGTCCTCAACTGGCGCGAGGCCCTCGCCGACCAGTGATCAGGCTAGAGGTTCCAGTGCCCGACCTCGCTCGCGCGCTGAAGGCCTCGGCCTGTCCCGTGCCCCGGGACGTTCCGCCTCCAGCGTGGCCGGAGGGGTCCCGTAGCCAACGAGAGACTCCGAGTCCCGGTTCGCCGAGCGACTGAAGCGCTCCATCACCTCCTTCCCATAGTCCTGCTCCGCCATCAAGGCGTTGTGGGTCCTGCACATCTGGGCAACATTGTGGGGCGAGTGGTCGCCGCCGAAGCCGTACGGGTCCCGGTGATGGAACTCGAGGTCGTGGCGCCGGGTGCAGCGCCTACCACGCTCGTCTCTGTACGTGCACCGCCCTCCATCGCGTTTCTCCACGGCCCGCCTCACGGCCGCCGGGATGTGGCGCGTCCTTGGCCGGGTGTCGGTATCGGCCAACGTCTTACGGGGCCTCTTCGTCTTTCCAAACCGCCGCGCCTCGAGGCGCTCGAGCTCCCGCGTGACCGCCAGCTCGATGACCTTTCCCAGGTCCCCGTGCGGCACCGAGGAGCGCGTGAGCGCCTGGAGCCGCTCCAGCTTGTCGTGAAGCTCGGCGCTGGCGGTGAAGCTCACCTTGTAGCTCGCCTCACTGAGGGGCTCCACCGCCGCCCGGCGCGCCGGCCTGGCCGGAGCCGATTGGGGAGGGTGCTCCCCCTCCGAAAGTGCTGCGAGACAAGCGGTTTCACCGTCAGACGGGTGCAGATGACGCGCCTCCTCGGAATCCGTTGTGACAGAAGGACTTGCGGGCTCAACAGCGTCCGGACGCTGTTGCCTAGGTGAAGTCACTGAAACGCCGTGACTTACGGGCTCGTTCGTTCCCGGCCCCGGTTCCTTGTCCCGGCGCGCAGGCAGCTTCCGCATGCTCGCTGCCACCTCGGGACGGGGCGCCAGCTCCGCCACCAACCGCTCGATCTCGCGCTTGGACTTGTGGGTGGCACGCCTCAGGAGCCGGTCGCGGTTCTTCGGCGTCAGCAGCGGCACCAGGAGGGCCACGCCACTCAGGTGGATCCGCCCGTCGCGCAGCATCGGGAGGACCCCGGGGTGCTCCCGCGCAGCCCGCGCCACG
>JAJDNS010000182.1 GCA_022340585.1 Acidobacteriota bacterium | reverse complement strand
TGATGACTCGCCTCGGCGAAGCAGCCTCCTTCGAGACCGTCGACGCGGAGACGAAGTCGGTCGAGGACATCCCCGTCCGGGTCGCGACCCCGGCGGCCCTCTTCCGTCTGAAGAGGAACACCGTTCGGCCCCTCGATCGTGAGGACGCCGAGGCCCTCCGACGGCAGTTCGGCCTGGGGGAGGGCTAGGTGGCGGTGCAACGATTCCGAACCGTGGAGGAGATGGCCGCGGCCCCGGTCATCGTTCCGCCCGGTGAGGGCTTCGAGCGCTTCGTGCGCCACTGCGCACGCTACTGGACCATCGCCCCCCGGGTCTATCCCCGAGGCGTCTTCCGATTCCGCTCGATAGGGGAGGCCCAGGCCGCCCGCGACCGCGTGACCGAACGCAACGTCAACCGTCTCCGCGAGCGGAAGGGCCGCTGACCCCTCCCGGCCCCGAGTCTCTGTCACCTACCAGTCCAGCAGCCCCGGGGGCGGGTTGGGCTTCTTCGGGCTCGAGGGGCTCGGGCTCGGAGGCTCGTCCAGGAGACCGAGGCTCGGGCCCGAAGGGGCCGCGCTCTGGGCCTCCTCCGCGGCCGGGGGGGCGTCCCCTTCGGCGACCCGACGTTCGCCCTCGCTGGCCAGACCGAGCGGGCTCGGGTCGGCGACAGGAGCGGTGGTGTCACCCACCTCCCCCAGGGACGGCCCGCTGGAGAAGAGACGTCCGAGGAGCCCGGCCACGAGGGCAGCGATGGCCCAGGGCAGGAGCTCGATGCTCCCCCCGAGCCACAGCGGCACCAGCACGGCGTAGGCGGCGAGGATCGGGGCCGTGTAGCGCCAGAAGACCGTCTGCCGCTCCCAGGCGTAGACCGCGGCGAACAACGGGAGCGCCAGGTGAGGCCCGAGACCGGTCGGGGCGATGTACATGACCCCCAGGGAGAGCAGCGCGGTCACGACCATGCCCTCGAGATACCCGAGAGCGACCCGGCCCCGCTCGTAGAGATAGGGAAAGGTGGCCCCGGCGATCAGGGCGAGAAGGGCGCCGCCGCCCGGGACCTCCGGAAGACCCAGCTTCGGCAGCACCCAACCACCGTAGACGAGGGTGAACGCGAGGGCCGAGCCGTTCCGGATCCACTTGGTGAGGCGGCGCTGGGGAATGACGAGGAGATCGGCCAGGAGGTACCCGATGTAGGCGTAGCAGGGCCAGACGTCGGAGAAGGACCGGGTCTTCCAGAAGACCAGAAGCGCGAAGCCGAGGGCGGGCAGCGACTCGAACAGCCGGGGCCAGGGCGCCGACGTCTGGTAGAGCGCCTCGATCCTGAGGTCGGCCTTCACCCCCGGCATGAGGGTGCGCTCCACCCGACGGCGCAGCTCGTCGAGCAGGGCGGCCACGCCCTCGTCCTCCGGCAGCCGGCGGTAGGGCTCGGGGTCGATGGGGTCGTGGTAGCGCACTCGGATCCGGGCCGGCTCGGGCAGGGCGCGGAAGTACGGCCAGGCCCGAAACGCGCCGGTGATGGTGGCCGGGACGAGGGGCGCACCGGTCTCCCAGGCCAGCCGGGCCGCCCCTTCCCGCAGCCGCTCCTCCAGCCAGCCCGAGCGCGACCTCTTCCCCTCCGGAAACATCCCGACCAGCTCGCCCGCATCGAGGAGCTCGCGGGCCTTTGCGTAGGCGTCCTGGCCCCGGCCGGGGCGCACGTCGACCGGGAACGCGCCGAAGACACGCATGAGAGCGCCGAGAAGGGGTATCCGGAACAGCCGATCCCAGGCCATGAAGCGGATGGGGCGGGAGACCTGGAGGGAGAGGAGCACGGGATCCAGGTAGGAGGGGTGGTTCGCAGCGATCACCGCGGGGCCGCGCTCGGGAAGCTTCTCCTCGTCGAGGCAGTCGTAGGTGAAGAGGACACGGAACAATGCCTCCACCACCGCGCGCAGCCCGGTCCGTATCATCGACCGTTCACGGGGCGGCGGCGCCCCCTCCCGATCCCGAGCGCCTGGGGTGACGTCGCGGGAGGGCCTCGAGCTGGGGACGGACGGCGGCCCACTCCTCTTCCAGCACCACCACCAGCTCCGGGGCGCCCTCGGTGGAACCCGAGCGACCGAGCACCTCGAGGCGTGCGCACAGGTCGGCCATGCGTCGGCAGCCGAGGTTCCCGCAGCTGCCGAGGAAGCTGTGGGCCGTCGTCTCGAGCTGGCCGGCGTTGCCCTGGGCGGCCCGGTGGAGAGCATCGAGGCGCGCCGGCGCCAGGCGCAGGAAGACCCCAACGACCTCGTCGATCAGGGTCCCGTCCTGATCGACCGCCATGAGGCCCTGGATGACGGCGTCGTCGAGCAGGTCCTCCGGCTCGGCGTCCGACGGCGCGGTGTCCCCGGGTGCCGCCGCCGGCGGCACATGGATCCAGCGCTTCAGGACGGCCTCCAGCGCCTCCGGGGTGACCGGCTTGCTGATGTAGTCGTCCATCCCCGCCTCGAGGCACCGCTCCCGGTCACCCTTCATCGCGCTGGCGGTCATGGCGATGATCGGCGTGCGCCGCTCCTCGCCTTCCTGCTCACGGATGTGTCGAGTCGCCTCGAAGCCGTCCATGCCCGGCATCTGGCCATCCATCAGCACCGCGTCGTATCGGGTGCGCCGACAGGCCTCGACCACCTGGTGTCCATTGTCAGCCAGCTCCACCCGATAGCCCAGCTTCTCGAGGAGGCGGACCGCGACCTTCTGGTTGACCTCGTTGTCCTCTCCCACCAGCAGCCGGGCTCCGGTCGGCGGGCGGGCCTCCCGGAGGCTGTGACGGGTGACGAGCGAGCGCTCCCGTGGCGAGCGGACGCGGGTGAGCACCTCCACCAGGCAGTCGTAGAGGTCGGCCTCGTCCACCGGCTTGGTCAGGTAGGCCGAGATCCCGATGCGCGATGCCTCCGCCCCGTGCCCTCTCTGCCCGATCGAGGTGAGGAGGACGAGATGCACTCCCGAGGTCCCCTCCTCGGCCTTGATGGCGCGGGCCAGGCTCAACCCGTCCATGCCCGGCATTTTCATGTCGAGGATGGCGAGCTCGAAGCCCTTCCCCGAGGCCGCCGCCTCGCGCAGCGTGGCGAGGGCCTTCGGGCCGCTCTCCTCCGCCGTCACCCGGAGCCCCCAGTGGCCGAGCTGCTGGCGGAGGATCTGCCGGTTGGTGGCGTTGTCGTCGACCACGAGCACGAGCCGTCCCGCGAGGCGGGCGGGCGGCGTGGGAGTGGGGGCGGTGCCCTGGGCCTGGCGCTCGAAGCGAGCAGTGAACCAGAAGGTGCTTCCCCGCCCCGGCTGGCTCTTCACGTCGATCTCGCCGCTCATGAGCTGCACGAGCCGCTTGGAGATGGCGAGGCCGAGGCCGGTGCCCCCGTACCGCCGGGTGGTGGAGCCGTCGGCCTGGACGAACGACGCGAACAGGTCCGACTGGATCGCGGGGTCGATGCCGATGCCGGTGTCGCGGACCTCGAAGCGCACGAACGCCGTCTTCTCGTCCGACTCCGCGAGGGTCACTCTCAGCACGACCTCACCCTTCTCGGTGAACTTGACCGCGTTGCCCACGAGGTTCGTCAGGATCTGCCGCAGGCGTCCGGGATCGCCGCGCAGCGCGCTGGGCACGTCGTGGCGGATGAGGCAGAGGAGCTCGAGACCCCGGGCCTGGGCCGCCTCGGCAAAAGACCCCAGCACCTCCCTCACCGCCCGGCGAAGGTCGAAGTCCACGACCTCGAGGTCGATGCGGCCCGCCTCGATCTTCGAGAAGTCGAGGATGTCGTCGATGATCTCGAGCAGGGCGCGACCCGAGCTGTCGATCAGGTCGGCGAACTCCCGCTGCTCGGCGCTGAGGTCGGTGTCGAGGAGGAGGCGGGTCATCCCGATCACACCGTTCATCGGGGTGCGGATCTCGTGGCTCATGTTGGCCACGAACTCCGACTTCAGGCTGGAGGCCTCGAGGGCCGCCTGCCGGGCGCGAACCAGGAGGTCGATGCTCTGCACCGCCAGCACCAGGCCCTGGACCGTCCCCGCCGAATCGCGCCACGGGTGCACGGTCCAGCGCAGCCAGACCCTCGAGCCGTCCGCGCGCTCGAGGGCGTCCTCGGGCTCGGAGACCACCTCCCCCTCGAGCACGCGGTGGAAGACCTGGTCGTACCGCGCGGGCATGTCGGGCCAGAGCTCGCGCAGGGTCCGCCCCACCACCGAGGGCTCGTCCACGCCGACGTACCGCAGCCAGCGGCCACTGTGCGCGACATGACGACCCTCGCGGTCGAGCACGGCCATGGCCACCGGGGCGTGGGTCACGATCTGGCGCAGCTGCTCCCGCTCCCGCTCGAGCGCCTGCTCGAGCAGCTTCCGGTCGGTGATGTCCCGGGCGACCGCGAGGTAACCCGTGAATCGCTCGTCCTCGAAGGCCAGCTGGATCCGCTGCCCCAGCCAGAGCTCCTGGCCGGACCGGGAGACCATGGGAAACTCGCAGTAGGTGTTGGGGATCCCCTGCTGGCGCTGATCGTCGTAGAACTGCCGCGCCTGCTCCTGGTAGTCGGGACGCACGCGCTCGCGGAAATCACGCCCCAGCAGCTCGCCCTGGGAGAAGCCGAGGGCGTCGGCCACCGCCGGGTTGAGGTAGTTGAAGCGGCCCTCGGCGTCGGTTCGGTAGATGAGGTCGTCGGCGGACTCGACGAGGAGCCGGTAGCGGTTCTCGCTGGCCCGCAGGCCATCGGTCGCCTCGCGCTCGGCCGCGAGCTCCTCCTCCCGCGTGGCCAGCACGCGGCCGGCCGAGCCCGCCCGGCGTCGCAGGGTGAGCGCCCACACGAGGGCCGCGGCGGCGACGACGAGAAGGGCGACGTCGAGGGGCGTCATGGGCGGGAAGCGGCCCCTACTCCACGGACGGGTCGGAGGGCAGCCCGAGCTTCTCGTAGAGACCCCGTCGACCGGCCTTGTCGCCGTCCATGATGCCTCGGGCGTACCGCGCCACGTCGGCGGCCACCCCTCGGGGCACCACCAGGACACCGTCGCCGTCGGCCACGACGACGTCTCCGGGCATGACCAGGACTCCACCGCAGACGATCGGCCGGTTCACGGACTCGATCTCGTTGCGGCCCGGGCGGATACCCCGTCCGGGGTGGCGGAAGTACAGCGGCACGCCCTCCGTGATGATCTCGTCGGTGTCCCGGGAGGTCGCGTTGGTGACGACTCCCACCATTCCCGCCAGCTTCCAGGCCAGGATGTTGTTCGAGCCGATGGACCCCACGTCCGCGTCCAGGGCGTCGTCGAGGACGACCGCGGTGCCGGGACGGATGAGGTCGACGAAGGGCTCGGGGGAGAGCTCGCCGTACCACTTGCCCGACCACGCGTCGTACTCCTCCGCGGGGAGACGCCCGGCCCAGGCCCGCTGAGTCGGCACGTAGCGCGCGGTCACCGCGATGCCGATGAAGCGGTGGGTGAAGGCTTCCGTGTCCTTCCACAGCGGGTGGATGGCCGGGTCCATGAGGCCAACCCCGGGGAGGCCGACGGCGTCCATGCCGTCGGTGCAATCGGCGACGCGCAGGCCGTCGAAGAGCTCGAGGATCTCCTTGTCCTGGGCCTCGGTGTAGACCGCGGTCTCGAGGAAGCCCTTGCCGGCCCGAAGGCCCGCGTCCTCGGCCCGGGATGCCGGGGCCACGGCCAGGAGAGCGGCGGCCGTCACGAGTGCAAGCCTTCCGTGCATGTCAGTCTCCTCCTGGTACCGAGTGGTAGTAACGGCCGAGCCACCCGACGATGGCCTTCCTCATCTCGAGAGTGTCGAAGGCCCCGTCGCTGCGGTAGACGACCTCGCCCCCGGGGGCCACGACGATCGTGTGGGGCAGGTTGCCTGGCCACTCGGCGTCAACCGCGTCGACGAGGGCGTAGGGGTCGCCCTTGTCGAAGGCGTAGTTGCGGGTGGAGGCCTGCTGCTCCTTCAGGAACTCGAGGGCCTTGTCCCGCTTCTCCGGGGGGTCGGCGTCGATGGTCACGACCTCGAAGTCGCGTCCACGGTAGATCCGGTGGATGGAGACGAGCTCGGGAAACTCGATCACGCAGGGCCCGCACCAGGTGGCCCAGACGTTGACGAGGCGGAGATTCTTCGAGTCGTTGCCCACGACGGCCTCGACCCCGGCGGTGTCGATCGGCTCGAGGGTCACCTCCTCCTTCGCCCAGTCCTCGTACCCCTGCGCGACCCACTCCCGCTTCTCCGACCACTTGATCGAGCAGCCGAAGACCTTGGTGGTCTCCACCTTCACCGGCTCCCCGGCGAGCACCGCCTCGATGGCGTCCCGGGTATCCGTGGTGGTGGCCTTCGACGGGTCCTCGTTGTCGTCGATGCGGCCCACGAAGCGCAGCTTCCGCTCCTTGTCGAACACGAAGACGTGGGGAGTGGCCTTCGGCCCGTACTCCCGCGACATCTCCTGCGTCTCACCGTCGTAGAGGTAGGGGAAGGTGTAGCCCCGGTCCCGGGCGCGGATCTTCATGTCCTCCAGGGCGTCGCCCATGTCCGACCAGCCCTGCTCGTCAAGACGCACCGCGAGGGGGTCGTTCGGGGAGATCAGCACGATCTGGACCCCGCGGCCCGCGTAGTCCGCGTGGAGCTTCAGGATGCGCTCCTCGTAGGCCTGGGCGGTGGGGCAGTGGTTCGCGGTGAAGATCAGGACGAGGACCTCGGCCTCCTGGAAGGAGGCGAGCGAGTACCGCTGCCCGTCCGTGCCGGGCAGGTCGAAGTCGGGGGCGGCGGCGCCGATGGCCAGAGTCACCGGCCCCTCGGCGGCAGACGCGGGGGCAGCGGGCCCGGCCGACACGGCGAGGGCGAGCAAGGCCGCGCGGGAGAGGTTTCGGTTCATGAAGTCCTCCGCGAGTCGGATCGCGAGGGTGCCGCGATCGTCGCGATCGTAGCACGCCTCCCGGGTCGTAGAATGGCGCGATGGACCACCCCGATCCGACGACCGCGGCGCGCGCCTTCCTCGCCGAGGACCCGGACCCGGAGACGCGGGCGGAGCTGAGGGAGATCCTGGAGGACGCCGAGCGCGGAGACGCCGGGGCCCGCCGGGAGATCGCGGATCGTTTCACCGGCCCCCTCGAGTTCGGGACGGCGGGGCTGCGGGGACGGGTGGAGGCGGGCCTCGCGCGTATGAACCGTCTGGTGGTCATGAAGGCCACTCGGGGCCTCGGGACCCACCTTCTGGAGACGGGCGCCCGGGGGGGACCTGATCCCCGCGGGCGGGGTGTCGTCCTGGGCTTCGACGGGCGGCACTCGAGCCGGCAGTTCGCCGAAGACGCGGCCGCGGTCCTGGCCGGGCTCGGCATCCCCGTGCTCCTGTTCCCGGACCCGGTCCCGACCCCGCTCGTCGCCTTCGCGGTGCCTCGCCTCGAGGCCACCGCCGGCGTGGTGATCACCGCCAGCCACAACCCGCCCGAGGACAACGGCTACAAGGTCTACCTGGCCACCGGGGCGCAGATCGCCCCGCCGGTCGACGCCGCGATCGCCGGGCACATCGCCGCCGCGCCCCCGCTCGATGCCATCGACCGCAAGACGCCGGCGGAGGCGGCCCCGGTGGGTCTCCGGCGGCTGGTGGACGCCGCGGACCACACGGTCGAGGAGGGCTATCTCGACGCCCTGGCCCGGGCCGCTCTGCACGACCCCGAGTCGACCCCACTGCGGATCGCCTACACCGCCCTCCACGGCGTGGGGCACCGCCTCGTCGTCCGCGCCCTGGCCCGCTCCGGCTTCGTCGGGGTGGCCTCGGTGCCGTCGCAGTCCGATCCGGACGGGGCCTTCCCCACCGTTCGCCTCCCCAACCCCGAGGAGCCTGGGGCCATGGCGCGGGTGCTCACCCTGGCGGCGGAGACCGGAGCGGAGCTGGTCCTCGCCAACGACCCCGACGCCGATCGCCTCGCCGCGGCCGTTCCCGCCCCCGGGGGTGGCTACCGCATGCTGAGCGGGAACGAGATCGGCGTGCTCCTCGCCGACGACGCCATCGAGCACGCCGACAGCGGCGGCCGGCGCAAGCTGGTGGTCACCACCGTCGTCTCCTCGGGCCTGCTCTCGCGCATCGCCCGCGACCGGAACGTCGCCTGCCGGGAAACCCTCACCGGCTTCAAGTGGATCGCCCGGGCCGCCCTCGAGGGCGAGGCGGCGGGACAGGCCTTCGTACTCGGATACGAGGAGGCCCTCGGCTACACCGTGGGCCCCGTCGTGCGCGACAAGGACGGCATCGGCGCGGCCCTCCGTCTCGCCGAGCTCGCCCGTTTCCTCAAGGGTCGCGGTCAGACCCTCCTCGGCCGGATGGACGAGCTGCTCGTGGCCCACGGCCTGCTCCACCCCGTCCAGTGGTCGGTCTCACTCCCCGGTCTCGAGGGTCGGAGCCGGATCCGGGCAGCGATGGAGGCACTGCGCTCACGGCCGCTGGAGCGCATCGGCCAGAGCCCGGTCGTCCGCACGCTCGACGCGGCCGCCGGGGAGGAGACGGTGGATGGGCAAACCCGGGAGATCGATCTCCCCCGCTCCGACCTGGTGACCTTCGAGGCCGCGGACGGGGCGCGGCTGACCGCCCGCCCGAGCGGCACCGAGCCCCGGATCAAGTTCTACCTCGAGCTCGTGGGGGAGGCGGACACGCCCGCGGAGGTGGGCCCCGCCCGCGCCCGGCTCGAGGAGGAAGGCCAGTCGCTGAGGGGGGCGTTGATGGGCGAGCTCGGCCTGGCCTGACGGTCGCGGCGTGACCCGGGGGACGGCCCACGGTACACTCGGGCCCGCTCGAATCCAGCGGGTGGGTATGAGTCCACGACAGCCAGAGAACGACCACGTCGGGGCGGCCCCCGACGCGCACCTCGTCGGGGGCGTGCTGCCCGAGAGCCGGGCCGCGCAGACCTTCCTCAGCCGCTGGGTGCGACGCGGGCTCCTCGCCGGCTTCGGTGTGGCCTTCACCGTGCCCTACCTGTCCATCCTCAACGACGTGCACGTCGAGGGCGACGAGATCCTTCCCGAGCTGCCCCGTCGCAACGTGGTCTTCCTCGCCAATCACCAGACGTACTTCATGGAGGCGCTGGCCTTCTTCGACCTGGTCTACGTCCGCTACCAGTTTCCCCTCGAGGACCCGATCCTCCGCTTCTCGGCGGCGGAGGAGACCATGAAGAAGAACCTGCTGACGGCCCTGATGAAGCTGGCGGGCGGGGTGACGTTCAAGCGCAGCTTCCGGGACGGCGGGGTCGACATCCGGCGCGGCGTCGACCTCGACGGGGTCGCGCGGGTGCAGGAGGCCATCTCCCTGGGGTGGCTGCTGCACTTCCCGGCCGGGACCACGCGGAAGGGGGCCCCCCTGCGGGCGGGGGTGGCACGGCTGCTTCACCAGACCCGGGCGATCGCGGTGCCAGTGCGGGTGGACGGCTTCCGCCGGGTGCTCCTGCACAAGCAGCTGCCCGGCAAGCTGTTCAAGAGCCTGTCGATCAAGATCCACCCGAAGATGGACCTGGACGCCTTCTACTCCCTGCCGTACTCCAAGGCCGCCGGCGCGCGGGTCCTCGAGGAGCTCGAAGCCAGGATCGGCGACCCCTCCGAGGTCTGATCAGTAGTTCTCGGGGCGCCGCGCCATGCCGGCGTCGAAGTGGGACTGGATCTCGGGAAGGTCCTTCTCGTAGTCGCCGGTGGGGCGAAACAGCGGACCCAGGCGGACCACCTTGCGGCGGTAGTCGAACGCGATGAGCAGGATCGGCACCTCCGCCGCGACCGCGATCCGGTAGAACCCGGACTTCCACTTCTTCGACTTGCTGCGCGTCCCCTCGGGAGCGATGACGAGCATCAGTCGATCGCTCTCCCGGAAGGCCCGAGTCGAGTCGTCGGCGATTCCCGCCGCCTTCGAGCGGTCGATGGCGATGCCGCCGATGGAGCGGAGGAAGACACCGAGCGGCCACCAGAACAGGGTGTGCTTGCCGAGGAAGCCGGCCTTCAGTCGAAGGGCGAACTTCGCCCACAGGCCGGTGAGGAAGTCCCAGTTCGAGGTGTGGGGGGCGACGAGGAGGATCATCCTGGGCTCGTTGGGCACGGCTCCCTCGAAGCGCCACCCGCGGAGGCGCATCATGAGCCAGCCGAAGGCGGCGGCGAGCGGCCCGTGGGTGCGGGGCACGGCCGCGCCCACCGGCGGCACCTGCGGATCTCCCCACAACGGCATCCCCTTCACTCTCCTGTCCCGGGCTCCGGCCCGTCACTCACCGTCGGCACGATCGCCGAGAGGCTGCGGCGGACCCGGGCGAGGGCCGCGTCGCCGAGGAGCCGCAGCTCGTGCAGTCGCTTCGGGCGCGTCCGGCGAACCGCCGCCGCGGCCAGGACGTCGACGACCACGAGGTCGGCGGCAGGAACGAGACGCTGCCACTCGGCGCGCCGCGAGAGGGGACGAGTCTCGACGAGCAGCTCGTCACCCCGCAGGCCCCCGATCAGGGCCGCCGCGAACGAGAGCACCAGCTCGGACCGGGAGACGAGGAGAATCGTCGCCCCCGGGGGAAGGGCTCCCAGGAGCTTCTGATCCTCCGACGAGAGCTCGAGGTGGACGACCTGCACGGCGGCGCCGGGAACGAGGCGCGCGACCTTGTCGGCGTGGTAGGGCACCACGAGGGCGAGGGCACCGGAGAGAAGCGCGGGCTCCGCTTCGAGCTCTTCGAGGGTGCAGCCCGAGGCCGGGACCCCGAGCGCCTCGCGCACCTCGTGGGCCATGAGCTCGATCGTCTCCGCCCGGGGATCCACGACCATCACCCGCTCGGCGGGAGCTGCCTTCAGCCACCGCTCCACCGCGGCCCTGATCTCGGGGGCGGTGTAGCCCTTGCGGAACGCGGTGCGCAGCGCGAGCCGGATCATCTCGTCGAGGCCCCGGGCCTCCCCCAGGGTGGCCGGGACCCCCGCCCTCACGAAGACCCCGGCCCCGCGCTTGAGCTCGACGTGCCCCGCGGACTCGAGCTCGCGGTAGGCCGCGGACACGGTGTTCGCGTGCAGACCGAGCTGCCGGGCAAGGGCCCGGACCGAGGGGAGACGCTCCCCCGGGGCGATGCCTCCCCCGAGGATCTTCAGCTCCAGCTGCGCCAGGAGCTGGTCGTGTACGGGAACGCCGCCTTTTCGGTTGAGCACGATGTCCATGGCCGCCCCGGCGGGGTGGGCGATTATGGACCGGCGCGGCCACCCTTTTCCACGCGCCGGTGCCCGCCTCCCAGCCCAGGCGGCTGTCGCGCTCCTGGATGACGGGGTGTCTGACCTTCGTGGAGCTCAGCGCGCGGGCAGGCCACCGGGCGGGGCGAGGAGACCGGCCAGTCCCTCGGCCTCCATGAGGCTGAACAGCTGCACCCAGCCGGCGATGACCAGGCGGGAGCCGTCCGGGGCGACCCCGAACGACTCGGCGGCGACGTCGGGATCGAAGCCGGCGAGGGGTCGGCGCGTGGCCCGCGTGTCCTGCCCCGGCACGAAGTCCTGGGCGTAGATCCCGATGGTCCCCTCCTCGTCCTGGCCCACGAAGGCGATGGCGCTCCCGTCGGGCAGCCAACGGGCCCGGCCCAGGGAGATGGTGGTCCGTCGGGGGGACTCGACGAGGATCTCGAAGGGCTCCAGCTCACCATCGTCCAGCCGGGCGACGAGGAGCCGGGCCGGGTACTTGCCGGTGAAGCTGCGGAAGACCGCGTGGCGCCCGTCCGGCGAGACCTCGGGAATCGTGGCCCGCCCCGCGAAGAGGTGGGTGGCCTCGGTCCCATCGGGCCGCACCTTCCAGAGACCGGCCTTCTCGGGGTTCCCGGAGCTGTAGACGATCCACTGGCCGTCGGGGGTGACGGTGGGGTTCTCGGCGTTGCCCTCGTCGTGGGTCACCTGCCGGGCCCCGCTCCCGTCCAGGCCCGCCATCCAGATCTCGTAGTTGCCGCTGCGGTTCGAGCTCCACAGGATGTGCGCGCCGTCCCGGGTGAAGCCCGGGTCCCAGTTGAGGTGGGAGTCGGTGAGGCGGCGCAGCCGACCGGTGGCCGTCGAGACCCGCCAGAGGTTCATGCCCCCGCCGCGGTTCGACGAGAAGGCCACCATCTCGCCGTCGGGCGAGTAGACCGGCTGCCGGTCGGTCGATTCGCCGCGGCTGAGCCAGCGGCCGTCCGAAGCCCCCCCGGGCCCCAGCGCCGTCTCGCGCAGGTTCTGGCGCGGGGAGCGGGTGTCGAAGGCAACGCGGCCGTCCCCCAGGACATCCAGGACCTGTGCGGTCGCGGGGCTCCAGAGGCTCGAAACAACCTCGCCCCCTCGAGCCTCCTGGCGGACCAGGCGGCCGGCGCTTCCCGCCGCCGACGCCACCGACTCGGCCTGGAGGTAGACGAGCTCGCCCTCGGCCGTCCAGGCGGCGGAGGAGAGGACGCGTCGGGGATCGGGGGCGGGGACTGACCACGTCTCGCCGCCCTCCACGCCGACGAGGAAGACCGACTGCTGCGCCCCCGCGAGGAGCGACCCCGAGGCCGCCACCATGGCGAGGGTGCTCCCGTCCGGCGACCAGCGGGGAGCGCGCATCCCGCCGGGCACGCGCGCCACCTCCCGCACCCCGGAGCCGTCGTCGGAGGCAACGCTCACCACGGTGGTGGTCTTGCCGTCCTCGCTCTCCAGCCTGAGGAAGGCGACCTGGTCACCCTCCGGCGACCAGTCACCCTCACCGGCCCCGTCCACAAGGCGCCGAGCTTCCCCGCCGAGCACCGCGGCCCGGTACAGGGACGTGCTCCCGTTGCCAGAGCGGGCGAAGAGGATCTGGGTGCCGTCGGGGGAGAAGCGCGGGAAGTCGTCGGGGCCGGTAGTGAGGGGGGCCTCGGCCTCGCCCGTGACCTGCTTGAGCCAGATCCGCCGCTCGCCGTCCCGGTCGGACGCGAAGGCGACGGTTCGCCCGTCCGGGGAGACCGCCGGGGAGGAATCGCGGCCGGAGAAGCTCATCCACTGGTAGCTGGGATTCGCCGGCTCCGCTGGGGGTCTCAGCACCCCGAGGAGGGCCACGCCGCCGAGGGCCAGGACGGCGCCCCCGGCCACGAGGCCGACTCGCTCGAGGAGCCGGCGGCGGCGGACCGCCGTCGTCGCGGCGTCGGCGACCTCGGTGGTGTCCCACGTCCGCGTCGAGCCCGTCGAGATGGCCTCGAGGGCGATGGCCAGATCGTGGGCGGTGCGGGGACGGTCCTCGGCCCGCTTCTCGAGGCACCGCCTCACGATGCGCTCCAGGCCGGGCGAGACGTTGCGGGTCGACTCGAAGAGCCTCGGCGGGTCTTCCTTGAGGATGGCGTTCAATGTCTCCACCGGGCTCGGTCCCTGGAACGCCCGCTTTCCAGTGAGCATCTCGTAGAGGACGGCGCCGAAGGCGAAGATGTCGACGCGCTCGTCGACGTTGGGCTGCCCGCGGACCTGCTCCGGAGCCATGTAGCCGACGGTGCCCATGACCTTCCCGGGCTCGGTGGAGAGGGAGACGGTGGGCATGTCACCCTCGGCGGTGCTCACCGCCTCCCGGCGGGCGAGGCCGAAGTCCAGGATCTTCACCGTGCCCCCGCCCCCGCCGACGAGGAAGATGTTCTCCGGCTTCAGGTCCCGGTGAACGATGCCCTTGTCGTGGGCCGCGGCCATGCCTCCGACGATCTGGAGGGCGAACTCCAGGGCCTTGCTCACCGGCAGCGCGCCGTCCGCGAGCCGCTGCCGCAGGGTCTCGCCCTCGAGCAGCTCCATGGCCGCGTAGACCGAGCCCTCCTCCTGTCCGAAGTCGTGGATGGCCAGGATGTTCGGGTGGGAGAGGGCGGCGACGGCCTTGGCCTCCCGCTCGAAGCGCCCCAGGGCGTCCGTGTCCTCGGCCAGGTTGCGGGGGAGCACCTTGACCGCCACCTCGCGGTCGAGGCGGGTGTCCCGGGCGCGGAACACCACCCCCATGCCTCCCTGCCCGAGCTGGGAGAGGATCTCGTACGGTCCGAGGCGGGTCCCGGTCTCCATGGGCGTGGCGGTGTCGAGCGCAGGGGATTATATCCCCCGTCCCCCCGCGCCGGCCCCAGCCGGCGCGGGGAGAGCTCACCGCAGAACGCCGCG
>JAJDNS010000181.1 GCA_022340585.1 Acidobacteriota bacterium | reverse complement strand
CGGCTTGATAAGTTCATCCCGGTGATCATGGCGGAGGGGCCACACCCGTTCCCATTCCGAACACGGCCGTTAAGCCCTCCAGCGCCGATGGTACTGTCAGGGTAGCCTGGTGGGAGAGTAGGACGTTGCCGGGACTTTTCTTCATCTCGATTCTCCATCTTCGATGTGCCCCGGTCCTCACGGACCGGGGCTTCCTTTTTTGGCGGCGTGGGGCCCTCGGCGGTTCGCCGCCCCCTTCCTCCAGTCCCCGACCCGGATGCTAAACTTGCCCCACAGTCCTGCCCGGGACGGGATCGCCATGGCGCAATCGTGTCGCTGGCCAAGGCATCCGGCCCCAGGCCGGTTCGGTCCTCAGGAGAAGGCAGATGTCCGGACACTCCAAATGGCACTCGATCAAGCACAAGAAGGGCGCCACCGACGCCAAGCGGGGCAAGCTCTTCACCAAGATCATCCGTGAGATGACCATCGCCGCACGTCTCGGCGGCGGGGACCCCGACTCCAACCCGCGCCTGCGCACCGCGGTCGACAAGGCCAAGGGCGCCAACATGCCGGCGGACAACATCACCCGGGCCATCAAGAAGGGCACCGGCGAGCTCGAGGGCACCACGTACGAGGACCTCGTCCTCGAAGGATACGGCCCCGGGGGCGTCGCCCTCCTCATCGAGGGATCGACCGACAACCGCAACCGGACGGTCTCCGAGATCCGCCACCTCTTCTCGAAGCACAACGGCAACCTCGGCAACCCCGGCTCCGTGGCCTACATGTTCAACCCCCGGGGTGTCATCTCCATCGCCGCCGACAAGACGACGGAGGACAAGCTCATGGAGATCGTCCTCGACGCGGGCGCCGAGGACATCGTCACCGAGGAAGAGGGCTTCACCGTGTACACCGCCCCCGGGGACTTCGAGGCGGTGCGCGAAGCCGTGGTGAAGGCGGGGATCGAGCCCGATGACGCGGAGGTCAAGAAGATCGCGGACAACAACATGGCGCTCGAGGGACCCAAGGCCCAGGCCATGCTGAAGCTCCTGGATGCCCTCGAGGACCACGAGGACGTCCAGAACGTCTGGGAGAACTCCGAGATCTCCGCCGCGGACATGGAGGCGTCGGCGGCCGGCTAGGCCCCGGGGGAATGCTCATTCTCGGCGTCGACCCCGGGTCCCTCCGCACGGGCTACGGGGCCATCGACACCGACGGGCGACGCCACCGCCTGGTGGAGAAGGGCGCCATCGCCGCTCCCCGCCGGCACTCCCTCCCCGAGCGCCTGCGCCACATTCACGCCGGCATCGCCGGGGTGATCGAGCGCCTCGGGCCGGACCTCCTCGCCGTCGAGGACGTCTTCCACGCCGCCAACACCCGCACCGCCCTGGTCCTCGGTCACGTCCGGGGTGTGGTCCTCCTCGCCGGGGCCGAGGCCGGCCTTCCGGTGCACGAGTTCCCTCCGGCCACGGTGAAGCAGCAGGTGACGGGCTTCGGCCGGGCCGACAAGCGACAGGTTGCCTTCATGGTGGCGCGCATCCTGGACCTGCCCGGGCCCGGCGAGGCGGGTGACGCCGCCGACGCCCTCGCGGTCGCGCTGTGCCTCGCCTGCGTTCACACCGGCGCGGTGGTGCCTTCGTGATCGCCCACCTCCACGGCCGAATCCTCAAGAAGGACGCCCAGACCGTGGTGGTCGACGTGGGCGGCGTCGGCTACCAGGTCACCATCCCGGTGAGCACGTTCTACCGTCTCGGCGAGCCCGGGACCGAGGTCAACCTTCTCACCCACACCCACGTCCGGGAAGACGCCCTCGCGCTGTTTGGCTTCCTCACCGCGACCGAGCAGACCCTCTTCGAGCACCTCATCGCGGTGGCCGGGGTGGGTCCGCGCCTCGCCATCTCCATCCTCTCGGGAATCGAGCCCCCCGAGCTCGTCGGCGCCCTGCGCGCCAGCGACGTCGCCCGCCTGACTCGCATCCCCGGCGTGGGGAAGAAGACCGCCGAGCGCCTCGTGGTGGAGCTCAAGGACAAGATGACGGGGCTCGAGGGAGTGGAGCCGGCCCCCGAGGAGTCCCCGGCTGGCCCCCGGGACGACCTCGTCTCCGCCCTGGTCCACCTGGGCTACTCCCGCTCGGAGGCGGAGCGCGGCGTGGAGAAGGCCCTGAAGCAGGAGGGACACGGACCCTTCGAGGAGCTCCTGCGCCGGACCCTCCGAGTCCTCTCGGGGCGGTAAGCTAGGACCGGACCATCGTGACCGACAACCGCCTCGTCACCGGCCAACCCATAGACGACGACCTGGGCTACGAGCAGTCCCTCCGCCCCCGGAACCTCGACGAGTACGTGGGCCAGCCCCAGGTGGTGGCCAACCTCCGCGTGGCCATCGAGGCCGCCCGGGGCCGCGGCGAGGCCCTGGACCACGTCCTCCTCTTCGGTCCCCCCGGGGTGGGAAAGACGAGCCTGGCCCACGTCCTCGCCGCCGAGCTCGCCGTTCCCATCAAGGCCACCGCCGGCCCCATCATCGAGCGGGCCGGTGACCTCGCGGCCCTCCTCACCGCCCTCGACCACCGGGAGATCCTCTTCGTGGACGAGATCCATCGCCTCGAGGCCAAGGTCGAGGAGATCCTCTACCCCGCCCTCGAGGACTACAGCCTCGACCTCATGATCGGCAGCGGGCCCGGCGCGCGGTCCATGAAGGTCCCGCTCAAGCCCTTCACCCTGGTCGCGGCCACCACGCGGGCGGGCCTCCTCACCGCGCCGCTGCGGGGGCGCTTCGGCATCGTGCACCGCCTCGACTTCTACACCGAGGAGGATCTCCAGGTCATCGTCACCCGCTCGGCCCGGATCCTCGAGGTCCCCATCGACGTCGAGGGAGCCCGTGAGATCGCCCAGCGGAGCCGAGGCACGCCCCGAGTGGCCAACCGCCTACTCCGCCGCGTCCGGGACTTTGCCCAGGTCCGCGCCGACGGCACCATCACCCTACCCGTGGCGAGGGATGCCCTCGCCCTCCTCGAGGTCGACGCCCACGGCTTCGACGACGTCGACCGCCGTCTTCTCCTCACCATCATCGACAAGTTCGGCGGGGGCCCGGTGGGCGTGAACGCCCTCGCCGCCTCGATCAGCGAGGAGCCCGACGCCATCGAGGACATCTACGAGCCCTACCTCCTCCAGCTGGGCTTTCTCGATCGCACACCCCGGGGCCGGGTCGCGACGCCCCGGGCCTACGAGCACTTCGGCCGCCCGTCTCCGGGCGCCGCGCCCCCGCGCGCTCAGAAGAAGCTCTTCTAGGTTCCTCGAACGTCCGCCGATCCGTCGCCGCCGCAGGAGGCTCTGCTTCCCGGCCGGACTGACGGTACGCTTGGGGGGCGCACCCATATGCCCGACGACACCCACTCCATCGATCGCTACGACTACGAGCTGCCCCCGGAGCTGATCGCCCAGGCGCCCCTGCCGGATCGCGCGGCGTCGAGGCTTCTCGTTCTCGACCGCGCCGGCGGCACCCTGACGCACCGCACCTTCCAGGACCTTCCCGACCTGCTCACCCCCGGCGACCTCCTCGTGGTCAACCGGAGCCGCGTCCTGCCCGCCCGCCTCCTCGGCACCCGCCCCGGGGGGGGCGCGGCCGAGATCCTCCTGGTGCGGCGCCGCGGCCCGGACCTCTGGGACGCCCTCCTGCGTCCCGGGCGCCGCCTGCGCCCCGGTGCCGAAGTGGACGTGGCTCCCGGCTTCCAGGTCCGGGTCGAGGCCACTCCCCCCGCCGGGCACCCCACCGTCACCTCCTCCGGGCCCCTGCGCCGCGTCCGCCTGGTGCCCGAGGATGGCCGCCCCGACGCGGCGGTCGAGCGGCACGGCCACATGCCCCTCCCACCCTACATCCGTCGCCCCGACCGGCCCGCCGACCGGGAGCGGTACCAGACCGTGTTCGCCCGCGAGACGGGGAGCGTGGCGGCCCCGACGGCGGGACTGCACTTCTCCCCGGACCTCCTCGACCGCCTGAAGGCCCGGGCGATCGAGACCGCCGAGGTCGTTCTCCATGTCGGTCCCGGCACCTTCCGCCCGGTCGAGGTCGACGACGTCCGCGCCCACCGGGTCGACCCGGAGCGCTTCACCGTTCCGTCGGAAACGGCGGAGGCGGTGGACCGCGCCCGGAAGGAGGGACGCCGGGTGGTCGCCGTCGGCACCACCACCACGCGCGCCCTCGAGGCGAGCCTCGCCCCCGGCGGCGTGAGGCCGGCTCACGGCGGCGAGACCGATCTCGTCATCACCCCCGGGTATCGCTTTCGCGTCGTGGACGCTCTGATCACCAACTTCCACCTGCCCCGCTCCTCCCTCCTTCTTCTCGTCTCGGCCTTCGCCGGCCGGGAGCGGATCCTGGGCGCCTACGCCGAGGCCGTCCGCCATCGGTACCGCTTCTACTCCTACGGGGACGCGACGCTGATCCTCTGAACGGACCGACCCCGCGCGCCGGATTGACACCCCCGCGGGCCCGGGGCTAGGGTGCCTCCTGTCCCCGCGGCCGACCCGGCCCCCCCGGGCCCCCCCGCCGGGCAGGAAGGTGGACCCACCATGACGATGCTGCCCCTCAAGCCCGCCTCCGACTGCCGCTTCGACCTCGTCAGCCTCGGCGAGGTCATGCTCCGTCTCGACCCCGGTGACCTCCGCATCCACACCACCCGCCACTTCCAGGTGTGGGAGGGGGGCGGGGAGTACAACGTGGCCCGGGGCCTCCGGCGCTGCTTTGGACAGCGCACCGCCATCGTCACCGCCTTCGTCGACAACGCGGTGGGCCACCTCCTCCAGGACCTGATCAACCAGGGGGGGGTCGACCAGTCTCACGTCCGGTGGGTCACCGACGACGGGGTCGGCCGTACCGTCCGCAACGGCCTCAACTTCACCGAGCGGGGCTTCGGCGTGCGGGCGGCTCTCGGGTGCTCGGACCGCGGCCACACCGCGGTGTCCCAGCTCCGCCCGGGGGACATCGACTGGGACCAGGTCTTCGGCAAGGAGGGCGCGCGCTGGTTCCACACCGGCGGCATCTTCGCCGCCCTCTCGGACACCACCCCGGGGGTCGTCAAGGAGGCCATGACCGCGGCCCGCGCCCACGGGACCGTGGTCTCCTACGACCTCAACTACCGCCCGTCGTTGTGGAAGGCCATCGGCGGCAAGGCCCGGGCCCGCGAGGTCAACCGTGACCTCGCTCCCCTCGTCGACGTCATGCTGGGCAACGAGGAGGACTTCACCGCGGCCCTGGGCTTCGAGGTGGAGGGGCTCGACGAGAACCTGTCCGCTCTCGACGTGGGGAACTTCCAGCGCATGATCGAGAAGGCCCGGGGCGCCTTCCCCAACTTCAAGGCCGTGGCCACGACTCTCCGGAGCGCTCGCACCGCGTCGGTCAACGACTGGGGCGCGGTTCTCCACGTCGGGGGTCAGCTTCACCGGTCGCGGCAGTTCGCGGGCCTCGAGATCTTCGACCGCGTCGGGGGCGGCGACTCGTTCGCCTCCGGCCTCATCTACGGGTTTCTGGCCGGGAAGGACCCCCAGTGGGCCGTGGACTGCGGGGCCGCCCACGGGGCCCTGGCCATGACCACACCCGGCGACACCACCATGGTCCGACTCTCCGAGGTCGAGAGGGTGATGCGCGGGGGATCGGCGCGGGTGGCGCGATAGCAGCGCGGGACACCAGGGCCCACCGGGCCCGGGGGGAGGAGCCGTGGACAAGGCAGACGTGCTCGAGCGCATCCGCTCGGTGGGGCTCGTTCCGGTCATCCGGGCCCAGTCCCCGGACGAAGCGGCCCAGGCCGCCGATGCCATTCAGGCCGGAGGCGTGACGGTCCTCGAGATCACCATGACCGTTCCCGGGGCGGTGGAGGTGATCCGGGAGGTGGCGGGCCGGGGCGGTGACGCCGTCGTGGGCGCGGGGACGGTCCTCGACCCGGACGCGGCCCGGGAGTGCATGGACGCGGGGGCCCGGTTCATCGTGAGTCCCTCGCTGAACCTGGACACCATTGCCCTGTGCAACGAGGCCGGCGTGGCCGTCCTGCCCGGCGCCCTCACCCCCACCGAGGTGGTCACCGCGTGGCGGGCCGGAGCCGACATGGTCAAGGTCTTCCCGGCCGGGGCGGTGGGAGGGCCCAGCTACATCAAGGCCCTGAAGGCTCCCCTCCCCCAGATCGATCTGGTGCCCACCGGCGGCGTCAACCTGAAGACGGCCGGGGACTTCATCCGCAACGGGGCCTCCGCCCTCGGGGTCGGGGCCGACCTCGTCGACGTCACGGCCCTCCGCCGCGGAGAGGCGGCCACCATCACCGAGCGGGCGCGGGAGTACGTTCGCGTCGTCCGGGAGGCGCGGGCGCCCGCCTGAGGACCGCGTCTTGACGTCGTCTGAGGCCGACGGCACAATCCTTCTTTGGCTGTCGCCATGGACCAGACGCTCGTTCTCAACGCGTCGTACGAGCCCCTGCGCGTCGTCTCGTGGCAGAAGGCGATCACCCTTCTCTTCAAGGGAAAGGTCGAGGTCCTCGCCCACTACGACCGCGAGATCCGGGGGGTGACGATCCGGGTGAAGCAGCCCTCGGTTCTCCGCCTGCTCCGCCACGTCCACCTCAAGCGGGCGTACGCCGAGGTGCCCTTCACCCGCGCCAACGTCTACGCCCGGGACGACCACCGGTGCCAGTACTGCGGCCGCCGCCTTGGTCCCGCCCAGCTCACCTTCGATCACGTCGTCCCGGTGGCCCGCGGGGGTCGGAAGGACTGGAACAACATCGTCACCTGCTGCATCCCCTGCAACCGCCGGAAGGGAGATCAGCTGCCCGAGGAGGCCAACCTGGTCCTCCTGCGCAAGCCCCGCCGCCCCCCGGCCTTTGCTCATCTGACCCTCAGCCTGGGTCTCCGTCGGGCCCCGGAGAGCTGGCGCGACTACCTGTTCTGGGATATCTCCTGGGACGAGCACTGAGCAGGCGTCGGGGCCCCCGATGAGCCTCCGCGGCGATCTTCAGACCATGGCTCTGCCCGACGTCCTCCAGTGGATCACCGCGGGCCGCAAGACCGGGACCCTCCACATCGAGCGGGGGTCCCTCCAGAAGCGGATCATCGTCCAGGACGGGAACATCTTCTCCTCCTGGTCCAACGACCCGCGGGAGTCCCTCGGGCAGTTCCTGATCCGTCTCAACCTCGTCACCGAGGAGCAGCTCTTCAAGGCCCTCCTCGCCCAGGAGGAGCGGAGCGACCTTCTCGGCTCCATCCTCCTCGCCGACGGCGTCCTGGCCGAGTACGACCTCAAGCGGGCGCTCAAGGCCAAGGCCGAGGAGACCCTCTACGACCTCTTCCTCTGGCCGTCCGGGCAGTTCGAGTTCCGCGAGGGCGAGGTCCCCGTCGACATCCGCGTCACCTACGAGACCCCGGTCACCCCGGTCATCCTCGAAGGAATCCGCCGCGTCGACGAGCGCCGGCGCATCGAGGAGCTGTTTCCCTCCATGGCCACCTCCTTCCGGACCACCGGCGCGGACCACGGGAATCTCGCCGAGGTCGAGACGCAGATCCTGGGCCTGGTCCGCGACGGGCGCACCATCACCGAGATCAGCCTCGAGATCCGCCGCTCGGAGTACGAGACCGCGGTTCTCCTCTTCGACCTGCACTCCCGGGGCCTCGTGGAGGTCGCCGAGGTGCGGGACGTGCCCCCCGCCGACCCCGTCGGCGCCATCCAGGCCCTCCTCGCCCTCGCCTACCAGCGCCTCCGGGAGAAGCGCTTCGACGCCGCCCGCAAGGCCTACGAGGACGTCCTGGCCCTGGATCGTCTCAACCAGAACGCCAAGAAGGGCCTCATCGCGACCCAGGAGGCCCGCCAGAACCAGAGGAACCGCCAGAGCATCGACCGCACCCGGGTCCCGGTACTCGCCGTCGACCTCGAGTCCCTCACCCGCGAGACCCTCGATCCCCAGGAGGGCTTCGTCCTCAGCCGCGTCAACGGCGAGTGGGATGTGCAGTCCATCCTCAAGCTCTGCCCCATGGGCGAGGACGCGGCGCTGTTGATCTTCGGGCGGCTCCTCGAGCGGGAGATTATCCGCCTCGAGTGAGGCCGAACCACGGACGGGGACCTCACCCTCGCGCGGGGATTATCCGCCTCGAGTGAGGCCGAACCACGGACGGGACCTCACCCTCGCGCGGGGGATTATCCGCCTCGAGTGAGGCCGAACCACGGACGGGACCTCACCCTCGCGCGGGGATTATCCGCCTCGAGTGAGCGCCGCGTGGTGGCGGGACCCGTGCCCGGGAAACGATCGCCATGGCCCAATCGCGTCCTGGGCCGGGGCATCCGGCCGCTGGCCGGTTCGGTCCTCAGAGCTCCCTGCCGATCACCGGCGCGATCTGACGCAGCTCCCCCATCAGGGTGGCGAACATCTTGGGGGTGAGTGACTGAGGACCGTCCGAGAGCGCGGTGTCGGGGTCGTGGTGAACCTCGACGAGGAGCCCGTCCGCTCCCACCGCCACCGCTCCCCGGGACATGGCCCGGACCTTGTCCCGCCGCCCGGTGCCGTGGGACGGGTCCACCACGATGGGGAGGTGGGAGCGTGTCTTCACCGCCGGCACCACCGCGAGGTCGAGGGTGTTGCGAGAGAAGTCGGAGAAGGTGCGCACCCCCCGCTCGCACAGGATCACGTCGTAGTTGCCCTCGGCGAGGATGTACTCGGCCGACATCAGGAACTCCTCGAGGGTCGCGGCCAGCCCCCGCTTGAGGAGCACCGGCTTGCCCGCTTTCCCGCACCGCTTGAGCAGGGAGAAGTTCTGCATGTTCCGGGCGCCGATCTGGATGACGTCGGCGTAGTGCTCGACCAGGTCCACTCCCTCGGGATCGAGGACTTCGGTCACCACCGCCAGACCCGTTTCCTCCCGGGCCGCAGCCAGGATCTTCAGACCCTCCTCTCCGAGGCCCTGGAACGAGTACGGGCTCGTCCGGGGCTTGAAGGCCCCGCCCCGAAGGAGGCGGGCCCCCGCCTCCTTCACCCCCCGGGCCACGGTCAGGACCTGCTCGAGCGACTCCACCGCACAGGGTCCGGCCGCGATCACCAGCTCCCTCCCCCCGACCCGGACGTCGCCGATCTCGACGATGGTGTCCTCCGGCTTCACCTCACGGGAGACGAGCTTGTAGCCGTGGGTGACTGGGATGACCTCGAACACCCCGGGGAGGCTCTCGAACACCGGCTGGTCCACCGCCCCGCGGTTTCCGGTGACCCCGATGGCGGTGCGCTGTGCGCCGGGGATGGGGTGGGCCTTGAACCCCCGGGCCTCGATGGCCCGCGAGACTCCCTGGATCTCGTCCGGCGTGGCGTCCTGCTTCATCACGATCAGCACGGGGGGGTCACCTCCAAACCCTCATCTTAGCCTGTCCGCGCCGGCGGGCCGGCCCGGCCGAGGCGACCGAGGCCGCGTGCTATCCTCCTGCGCCATGGACTCCCCACCCCGAAAGGCCCCCACCCTGGCCCAGGCCCTCGTCCCGGTGGGTGTCCTGGTCGGCCTGCTCGCCGCCTCCGTCTTCCTCTTCGGGGACGGCTCCTCCCAGGGCCCCAACCAGATCGCGCTGATCCTGTCCGCCGGCGTCGGGATCGTCATCGGGGTGCGCCTGGGCTACCCGTGGCGCGAGCTCGAGCGGGGAATCGTCCGCGGCATCTCGCTGTCCATGGGGGCCATCCTCATCCTGCTGGTGGTGGGCGCCCTCATCGGCACCTGGATCCTCGCCGGCGTCGTGCCCACGATGATCTACTACGGGCTCAAGCTCCTCAGCCCCGCCGTCTTCTATGCCGCCGCCTGCGTGATCTGCTCCTTTGTCTCCATCGCCACCGGCTCCTCCTGGACCACGGCCTCGACCATCGGCATCGCCCTCGTGGGTGTGGCCACCGCCCAGGACCTCAACCTCGGTCTCACCGCCGGCGCCATCATCTCGGGGGCCTACTTCGGCGACAAGATGTCGCCCCTCAGCGACACCACCAACCTGGCCCCGGCGGTGGCGGGGACGGAGCTCTTCGTCCACATCCGTCACATGATGTGGACGACGACACCGTCCCTGATCCTGGCCCTCGTCGGCTTCGCCGTCATCGGGTGGATGAGTCCCATTCCCGAGCAGGCCCGCGACCTCGATGTCATCCTCGCCGCCCTCGACGGCAGCTTCGTCATCGGACTCCACCTGCTCCTGCCCGCGGTCCTGGTGCTGGTGCTGGTGTGGCGTCGCATGCCCGCCTTCCCCGCCCTCCTGATCGGGGCCCTGGTGGGCGCGGTCTTCGCGTTCTTCTTCCAGCCCCGGGCCATCCTCACCTTCGTAGGGGAGACCGACCTGCCCCGGGGCCTCGCGCTGGTCAAAGGCTGCTGGATGGCCTTGTTCGCCGGCTTCACCGCGACCTCGGGCAACCAGGCCCTCGACGACCTGCTCTCCCGCGGGGGCATGGCGAACATGCTGAACACGGTGTGGCTCATCCTCTCCGCCATGATGTTCGGGGCGGTGCTGGAGACCACGAAGATGCTCGAGAAGCTGGCGGCCAGCGTCCTCTCCATGGTGAGCAGCACCGGCACGCTCGTGGCCGCGACCTTGGCCTCGTCCGCGACCATGAACGTGATCGCTTCCGACCAGTACATCGCCATCGTCTTGCCGGGTCGGATGTTCCGGGCCGAGTACCGTCGTCGCCGCCTTCACCCCAAGAACCTCTCCCGGGCCCTCGAGGACGCTGGCACCCTGACCTCCCCCCTCATCCCGTGGAACACCTGCGGGGCCTTCATGGCCGGGACCCTGGGTGTGCCCGCCTTCACCTACCTGCCGTACTGCTTCTTCAACCTCCTCAATCCCCTGGTGTCCGCGGTCTACGGCTTCACCGGGTTCACCATCGACCGCCTGCCGGAGGGCGAGGAGGACGACGAGGACGAGGCGGCCTAGCGGCTCTGCGCCGCGGACAGGGCGCGGAGGACCCGCTCCCTCAGCCCGGCGTCATCCCGGGCCAGATACGCGTCGGCGTCGCCTTGCGCCCGGGTGAGGTCCTCGGGGTCACCCCCCGCGTGCCAGGCCTCGAGCCCCGCCTCGATCACCCGCACGCGAGCCTCGTCGACGTGGCGGCTCCCGGGGTACGCCTCGACGAATGCGCGCCAATCCTCACGGTACGCGCGCCAGGCGGCAGCCCCCGAGGGCGTGCGCCGGGCCAGCCGGGCGTAGGTGAGGGTGTCCCCGGGAACGGTCTTCTTCTCCGCCGCGGCGAGGCCTCCCTGTCCCTCGACGGTCCGGGGCGCGGCCATCCGTCCCTTCGCGGGAGCGTCGGCCCTCACCCGGGCATCCTCTAGTGCCGCGTCGCCCGTCGCGACGTCATCCTTCGCCACCGGGCCTCGAAGTCGGAGCCCCGGGGTCAGGACCTCTTCCCGGGCTTCCCCCTCGACCGTCACCGGGGCCGCCGCCTCGGGAGAAGGCGTCTCGGTCCACCGTCCGGGTGTCCCGCTCTCCGGTGCCGCCGGCGGCGCTGCCGCCCCGCTCCCGCGGGACAACGCCGGGGGACGGGCCGCGGTGGTATCCGTCGGCTCCGGAGCGGGAGGGACGGCGAAGGCCGGCTCGGGCTCCCGCGCGCGTTCCTCGAGCCGAAGCTCCCGTCGTACCTCCCGCTTCGCTTGTTGCTCGGGCTCCCGATCTCGATCGGCGGGGACCGCCTCGTCCGCCTCCCCCGGGACGCTCGAGAGGGCGCCGATCTCCGGCGCCTCCTTCGGGGCCTGGGCCCGCCGATCCTGCCTCGCCGGCACCGCCTCATGGTCGAGACGTTCGAGGGTGAGGGGAGTCACGACGGCGAGAACAAGCACGGCCGCCGCCGCCCAGGTCCAGACGGGGATCCGCCAGCGTGGCGGCGGAGTCGCCCCACGGGCCCGGATCGAGCCTTCGATCCGCGCCCGCACACGCGCGGGGAACCCCTCCAGGTACCCGGCCGGCGGCTCCGCCGGAAGCTCGCGGGCGAGACCGTCCACCGCCCCCAGGTCCGCGAGAAGGGCGGCGCACTCCTCGCAGGCGGCGAGGTGCCCCTCGACCTCCGCCCGCTCGGCGGGGGGCAGCTCCCCGTCGAGCCAGGCGGACAGGCGCTCGCGCTCGTGGGGGGTCATCTCCGCTCCCCGGCCCGGCGGTTCGCGGCCGGGCCCAGGTAGGGGGCCACCGCCCGAGCCAGCTTCTCCCGAGCCCGGAAGAGCCGGCTCATCACCGTGCCCGGGCTCAGCTCGAGCGTCTCCGCGATCTCCGCGTACGACATCTCCTCCACCGCCCGGAGAACGAAGACCGCTCGCTGCTCGGCGGGGAGGCTCTCGAGCGCGTCGTTCAGGACCTGCTGCGCTTCGGTGTCGAGAACGGCGTCGAGGGGGCTTGCGTCCGTGGCCCGGGTCTCCCCGTGACCGTCGGGCAGCGGGTCTTCCCGCGACCGCGGCGAGCGGACGTGGTTCACCGCCTGGTTGGCCGCGATGCGGCAGACCCAGGGCCCGAAGGGGCGGCCCAGCTCGAAGCGGTCGAGGGACTGCCAGGCCCTGAGGAAGGCCTCCTGGGCGACGTCGTCGGCGACGGCGTGGGAACGCACGATTCTGAGGGCCACTCCGTACACGCGGCGCTGGTAGCGCCGCACGATCTCCTCGAACGCCGGCAGGTCGCCCTCCCGGGCCCGGGCCAGGAGAAAGGTCTCGTCCCGGACTTCGGAGCTCATCGTGCGGCTCGGCACGCGTTGGAAGGGCCCATCACCTCCCGTAATGATACGGCGAGGTGGCCGCTCGCATTCCCCCTCGACCCCGGGGCCGTGGTGGCGACCCCGGGGTGGTCAGGGCGACCGTCTACTCGAGGACGCGGATCACGACCCGGCGGTTCTGGGCCCGCCCGTCTCGGGTCGAGTTGTCGGCCGCCGGCTCCTCTTCGCCGTAGGAGATCACCTCGAGGCGGCTGAGGGCGATGCCGTGGGCCTTGGCCAGGTAGTCGCGGACGGCCATCGCCCGCTCCTCGCCGAGGAGCATGTTGTAGGCGGCGTCTCCGGTC
Organism: Acidobacteriota bacterium; assembly: GCA_022340585.1. Classification (GTDB taxonomy): domain Bacteria; phylum Acidobacteriota; class Vicinamibacteria; order Fen-336; family Fen-336; genus JAJDNS01. The sequence goes on along the minus strand of JAJDNS010000181.1, from coordinate 22,623 downwards.
GAGTCCGTGTGCCCCTCGATCTCGAACCACACGCCGGCGTTCTCCTGGACGAAGGGCCCGATCTCGTCGTCGATGAGCGCCTTGGCCTCGTCGCTGAGCTCGGCCTTGTTGAAGGGGAACTGCACCTTGTCGTTTGACACCGTGAGGGTGTAGACGAGCTTGCCCTTGGCCACCTTCTCCGCGGCCGTGGCCTTGTCCATGGCCGCCGCCGCCGATCCCTTGGCCTCGGCGATCCCGCTCTGGGACTCGTCGTTCACCCGGGCGATCTCGACCTCGTTCTGCCGGACACGCTCCTGGGTCTTCTCGACCTCGGCGGACACCGCCTCCACCTTCTGGTTGACCTCACCGACCTCGCGGTTCACGTAGGACTTCTTGGCGCAGCCGGCGAGGGCCACTCCCGCCGCCAGCAGCGGCACGATCATGAGTCTCACGGATCTACCTCCTCGTTGGGCCGTCGTTGTGCGGCCGCATTCGCGTCGCGCGGCCGGTAGGGGACGACGTTATTCGGGAACGTAGCCGCTGCGGGTGCGCACCGTGACCCCCTTGCGGGTCGTGCGCACCTCCACACGGCGGAACCGGGCCGGACCCGCGGGGGGATCGTAGCCTAGCCGGTACTGGTGCTTGAGCTCGACGGAGATGCGCTCGGCGGCCTCCCGGAGCGCGGCGTAGGTGCTGATGCGGAAGGCGGCGCCCCCGGACAGCGTGGCGTAGCGCTCGAGGGCCTCGCTGCCGGCCAGGGCCGCGCTCTTCCGCTTCCGACCCACGTACAGGTCGGACTCCGGGTCGTCCAGGGGCGAGACCGCGGTGATGGCGTAGATCGGGACATCGAGAGCCCGGGAGCGCGCGAGGACTTCATCGGGCGTCCTCTCGCTGGCGGTGTCCACTCCATCCGAGATCACCACCACCGCCCGGCGTCCCGCGCCGTGGGTGGCGATGTCGCGGGCGGCCTTGTCCAGGGCGTCGTGCAGCGCGGTCGAGCCAAACGGCTCCACCGAGGCCAGTCCCGCCCGGATAGCGTCCCGGTCCCGGGTGAAGGCGACGACCCCCCAGTAGCGGCTGTCGAAGCCAGCCAGGGCCACCTCGTCCTCTTCGCTGAGGGCGTCCAGCACCCGCTCCGCGGCGAAACGGACGCTGGTCATCTTGAGCTCCTCGTTCATGCTGCCGCTTCCGTCCACGAGGAGCAGGACCCGCGCGGGAAGGTCCTCGCCCCCGTGGAAGCGGGAGATCGGCTGGGGACGGCCTTCCTCGAAGATTCGGAAGTCCTGGCGCTGTAAGTTGGTGACGGGTCGGCCTTTGCCGTCCACCGCGGTGGCGGAGAACACCACCAGATCGCCGCGAGCGGGGAAGGACAACACCTGCCCCGGAACGCCGGCCGGCAGGGCGGCCAGCGCGACAGTGCACATGGTCGTTCTCAGCAGATCGATCCCCGCTTCCCCTCCAAAACAGTTAAGTATCGGCTCGCCAGAACCGGTGCCGTTGTGACCTCCATCACACCTCGCCAAGACGGCCAAGGCATTGATTCAAAGGACCTTGACGACGACGAGGGTGGCGTCGTCGGTCAAGGCTCGGCTCCCGACAAAGCGTTCGAGGTCGGCCATCAACGCCTCCCCCAACGCCCGAGCCGACAGCGCCCCGTGGGTCTCGAGGCCCCGCCGGAGCCGCTTCACCCCGTACTCCTCGTGTCCGCGCAGGGCCTCGGTGATCCCGTCACTGAAGAACAGGAAGCCGTCGCCGGGGGCGAGCTCGACCGAGAGCTCGTCGTATTCGACGTTGTCGAACGTGCCCAGGGGCAGGCCGGAGACCGTCAGCGGCTCCGCCCGTCCGCGCCCCGCGCGGTAGTGCAAGGGGTACGGGAGCCCCGAGTTCGCCACTCGGACCGAACGGCCGGCGAAGTCGAACAGCGCGTAGGCCAGGGTGCAGTAGAGACCCTCGATCCCACGGTGCCGCAAGGTTCCGTTCACCCGCCCCAGCAGGTCAGCCGGCCCTTTGCCCTCGCGGGCCCGGCGCCGCACCGTGCCCGAGGCGAAGGCGGCGTAGAGGGCGGCGGGCGCCCCCTTGCCGGACACGTCCCCGGTGGCCACGCCCAGGCGTCCCTCTTCCATTTCGTAGAAATCGTACAGATCGCCCCCCAGCTCGCGAGCGGGGCGGAAGTGGGCCGAGGCCTCCCAGCCGGGCCCCGCCGGCGAGGTCTCCGGGAAGAGCGCCCGCTGGACGTCCTGGGCGATCCGCAGCTCGCGGCCCAGGCGCAGCTCGTTGTGGCGGACCCGCTCGTACAGCTCGGCGTTCGCGATGGCCCCGGCGACCTGGCTGGCCAGGGGCATCAGCACCTTCACGTGGCGTTCGGTGAACCGGTCCAGCTCGGGCGACTCGAGATCGAAGACCCCCACCACCTTGTCCTTGTGCACGAGGGGGATGGCCAGCTCCGACCGCGTCTCCTTCACCAGGCTGACGTAGCGCGGGTCGGTCCTCACGTCGCCCACCAGCACCGGCTCCTTGCTCCGCACCGCGGCACCGCACAGCCCCTCGCTCACCGGGAGGCGACTCTTCTCCTTCCCGGGGCCGAAGTTCACGGCCTGTCGCAGCACCAGCTCCTGCTCGTCCTCGTCCAGGAGAAGGATCCCGAACATCTCGTAGTCGATCACCCTCTTCACGAGCTCGGCCACGCGGCGCAGGAGCTCGTCGAGGTCGAGGATGGAGGCGGCCTCCTTGCCGATCTCGTACAGCGTCGCCAGCAGGCCCGCGTACCACCGGGCCTCGCGGTACAGGGTGGCGTTGTCGATGGCCACCGCGAGGTGTCCGGCGAGGATCCGGAGCGCGGTCCGGGCGCCCGGGTTGAAGGCCTCGGCGTCCGGGCCCTCGATGTTCAGCACCCCCACCAGGTGGTCCTGGTGGACCAGGGGAATGGCCAGCTCCGCCACCACCCCCGGGAACACCGGCACGTAGCGCGGGTCCTGGGACACGTCCGGCACGAACACCGGCTCGCGGGAGACCGCCGCCGCGCCGGAGATCCCCTCCCCGACCTTCGGGCGACCCCGCACCGCCGTCTCCATGTCATAGCCGTCCACGTAGGCCGGGACGAGGACGTCTTCCTCGTCGGGGAGGAGGATCTCGAGGATCTGGTAGTCGACGAGGCGGCCCACGCACCGGGCGATGGTGGGGAAGAGCTCGTCGGGATCGAGGACGGCGTTGATCTCCCCGACGAGGGACAGCAGCTCGGCCAGGAGCTCTCCAGGAAGGGCCAGGTCTGCTTTCGGAGGGGACACGTCAGGCACCCCGCATCCTAGCACGCGCCTGCCGGGGACACGGTCGCCACCAGGGGGCGGCGTGTCCCCGGCCAGGGCACCCGGCCGCAGGCCGGTATCGGTCCCCGACGGGTCGCCAGTGTACACTGGGCGTTCCATGGGCGAGACCGGGTTGGAGCTGCCTCTCGAGCTCGAGGCCATCAAGGCCATACTGCCCCACCGCTATCCCTTCCTCCTCGTGGACCGGGTCCTCGAGCTCGAAGAGGACAAGCGCGTGGTGGCGGTGAAGAACATCACCTCCAACGAGCGCTACTTCATCGCCGGGCCCGGCGGCGTCCCCACCCTCCCGGCCTCGATCCTCACCGAGGCCATGGCCCAGGCCGGGGCGATCCTGATCCTGTCCAAGCCCGAGAACCGCTCCCGGCTCGTCTACTTCATGGGGATCGACCGCGTCCGCTATCGGCGCCCGGTGGTCGCCGGTGACCAGCTGCGCCTCGAGGGCGACGTCGTGCGCCTGCGCAGCAAGATGGGCACCCTCAGGGGCCAGGCCCTCGTGGACGGGAAGGTCGTGTGCGAAGGCCAGATGACGTTCGCCCTGGGCAACCGGCTCGAAGCGAGCTGAGTCCGGCGGGTCGGCGGTCCCTCGGCCGCACCCTCTCGAAGCTCGGAGTGTGCTCGCGCCGCGAGGCCGAGCGCTGGATCGCCGCCGGCCGGGTCACGGTCAACGGCCGGGTGGCTCGCTCGCCGCGCCCGCCGGTGGACCCCGCCCGCGACGTCGTCCTCGTCGACGGTCTCCGGGTCGTCGGGCTCGAGCGGGTGGTCATCGCACTTCACAAACCCGTGGGCCTCCTCACCACCCGCGTCGATCCCGCGGGCCGCCCCACCGTGTACGACTGTCTCCGCGACCTCGATCGCTGGGTCTTCCCGGTGGGCCGTCTCGACCGCGACACCTCCGGGCTTCTCCTCTTCACCAACGACACCGCCTTCGCCCACCGCCTCACCGATCCCGAGCGGCACGCGCCCCGGACCTACCACGCCCGGGTCCGCGGCCGGCCGGACCCTGAAACCCTCCAGATGCTCGCCGGTGGCGTGAACCTCGGTCGCGGCGTGGTCACCCGTCCCGCCACCGTCCGACTTCTCGAGGCCTCCGGCCCCCCGGCCGAGGGCGCCTGGCTCGAGATCGTCCTCACCGAAGGCCGCAAGCGCCAGATCCGCCGCATGTGCGCGATCCTCCGCCACCCCGTCCAGGAGCTCATCCGCCTCCGCATCGGCCCCTTCGCCCTCGGCCCCCTCCCCCCCGGCCACTGGCGCGACGAAAAGGGGTCAGGTCTCGAATGTAGCATCGTGTCCTCTGGGAGGTCCTTTCCGAGGTCGGATGCTACAAATGGGACCTGACCCCTCAGTAGTTGATGTAGGTCCACTGGCGTTTGCGGTCGCGGCGGCGGGCGTTCTCCTCGAGGCGAGAGGCCATCTCGCCCGGGGGCGGGCCGCAGGCCGCGAGGAGGGCCGGGCCGTGGCGCCACTGCAGCCAGGCCTTTCGGCACCGCCCGGCGTCGTCGCGATAGATCACCGGTCCCTGGAAGGGGCCTTCGTGGCCCAGCGTCCGCTCCACGAACACCAGGGGCTCGGGGTTGTACCGGGCCGGCCAGCGGTTGAGGACGAACCGCGCGGCGGGCGAGTGCTCGAGAAAGTCCGAGGGGGCGAGGGGCCCCCCGCGCACCAGCACCGCCGCCGCCTGGGTCACCACGGCGAGCCCCAGGGCCCACGCCGCGCGACGCCCCGGGCGGCGGGAGGCCGGCCCCCCCGTCTCCGCCGCCGCCACGAAGGCCAGGAGCGGGAACAGCCACACCACGTACCGGCTCGGGCCGGCGGTGTCGTTGTTCCAGTTGCTGTTGGCGGTGCACGCGTACATGAGGAGGGGCAGCAGGCCGAGCACCAGCACCGCCGGCAGCACCCGACGGCCAGCGAGGGCCACGACAGCCCCGACCACGGCCAGGCCCAGCGTCACCGGGGCATGGGGGAGGACCCCCAGGTTGAGGTCGAAGACGAGATCGAGGCCGCGCCGGAAGGAGAGGCTGGCGAGAGCCTCGTTGGGGCGGACGGAGAGGTTGAACACCCCGAACTGCCACCGGAAGAACGCCGCCGGCAGGAACGCGGGCGCCGCGGCGAGGCTGGGCCCCGCGAGGGCCCGGGCCCAGCGCCGCACCCTCTTCCCGCCGGCCCTCTCCCGCTCGGCGCCGATGGCCAGGAGCCACAGTAGCCCCACCAGCAGGACGAGAGGCGGGTTCTGGACGGAGCCCAGGGCGGCCGCCAGCACGGCCAGCGTCCGGCGCCCGGAGAGGGTGAGACAGAGGGCCACGGCGACCAGCGCGAAGGAGAAGACCTCCGGGTGGGGCCAGAGCAGGAAAGCCAGGGCCGGAGAGAAAAGGAGAAGCCCTCCGAGGGCGAGGCGCCGGCCCGGGGGCCAGGGCAGAAATCCCACCGCCACCAGCGCGAGGGCAAACAGCACGGCATTGGTGAGCGGCAGGGCCCGGAGAGGGTCGAGCCCCAGGGCCGCCACGAGGTGCCGCGCCGGCACCCCGGCCAGCGAGTAGCCCCAGAAGTGGTAGCAGTACAGCCGTCCGTCGCGCCCGGGGTGGAAGTGGGGCAGGACCCGGCTCTCGTCCAGCGAGCGTCCGGCGCCCTGGAGCACCTGGCGGAGCGCGGCCACGTCCCGGGGCTGGAGCTCCGGGGAGCCGTGCCGGTAGAACGACTCCAGTACGAGCAGGTACTCACCGGCGTCACCGTGGGGCCGGGGGGGGAGGACGAGCGCCGCCGCCACCAGGAGAAGACCGGTCACCGCCGGCAGCAGGAGGTCACGGGGCAGCCTTCGCACCGGACGTATGATAGCGCCCTGCCGAGGCCCGATACCGGTCCTGCAGGCGGATGCATTGGCCAAGGACACGATCTCGCCACGGGGATCATGTCCTTGCCAGGAGGCACTGATGAATCTTGCTCTTGGTCTGCTCCTGGCCGTGACGGCCGTCCCCGACGCCGAGATCGCGGCGGCCACGAAGGCCATCACCCCGGAGGTCGTCGCTCTCCGCCGCGACCTGCACGCTCACCCCGAGCTCAGCAACCGCGAGGAGCGCACCGGCGGTCTGGTGGCGGACCGGCTGCGCGGCCTGGGTCTCGAGGTCCGTCACCCGGTGGCGAAGACCGGGGTGGTGGGGGTCCTCCGCGGCGGCCGTCCCGGCGGGGTGGTGGCGCTCCGGGCCGACATCGACGCCCTGCCCATCCAGGAAGCGGGCGACGCTCCGTACAAGAGCCAGGTCCCCGGCGTCATGCACGCCTGCGGTCACGACGCCCACACCGCGATCCTCCTCGGCGTGGCCGAGGTCCTCTCCGGCCTCGTGGACCGTCTCCCCGGCACCGTGGTCTTCCTCTTCCAGCCCGCGGAGGAAGGGGCGCCGGAAGGCGAAGAGGGTGGCGCCGCGCTCATGGTGAAGGAAGGGGCCCTCGACGACCCCAGGGTGGAGGCCGTCTTCGGCCTGCACGTCGGGGGCTGGGTGGACGCCGGCCAGATGGGATTCTCCCCCGGGCCCATCTTCGCCTCCAGCGACACCTTCACCATCACCGTCGCCGGCCGCACTGTCCACGGCGCCGAGCCCCACCGGGGCCTCGACCCCATCCCGGTGGCGGCGGAGATCGTCCAGGCCCTCCAGCTCATCGTCACCCGCCAGATCGACGGACGCCAGCCCCGGGTCCTCACCATCGGGCGCATCCAGGGCGGGACCCGATTCAACATCATCGCGAGCGAGGTCGTGATGGACGGCACGCTGCGGACCCACGACGCCCACGTGCGGTCGGAGATCAAGGAGCGCATGGCCCGCACGGTGAAGGGCGTCGCCGAGGCCCACGGCACCACGGCCACCCTGCGCTTCCTGGACGAAGGCAACCCGCCCACCGTGAACGACGCCGCCCTCGCGACGATGGCTCGGCCGGCCCTCGAGCGGGTCTTCGGCCCCGACGGCGTGATCGACGTGGAGCCCCTGATGGTGGCCGAGGACTTCCCCTACTACGGCGAGAAGGCCCCCTACTTCTACTTCGAGCTCGGCACCCGCAACGAGGCGAAGGGCGTTGCCTCGGTCAACCACACCGCCACCTTCGACGTGGACGAGGACGCCCTGCCTCTCGGCGTGCGCGCGCTGGTCACCCTGGCCTGGGAGTACCTCGCCCGGGGGCGCTGAGCCCAGCCCGGACCCCGCGGCCTCTACGCCGTCGCCTCGGTCCCGCCCCGAAGCTCCTGGTCCTGGTACTGAAGCTGGTAGAGCGTCCAGTACATGCCACGCTTCGCCAGCAGCTCCTGGTGGGTGCCCTGCTCGCGAATGCGGCCCTTGTGCATCACCAGGATCTGGTCGACGTTCTGGACCGTGGACAGCCGGTGGGCGATGACGATGGCGGTTCGTCCCTGGAACAGCACCTGCAAGGCGGCCTGGATGAGCTGCTCGGTCTCGGTGTCCACCGAGGAGGTGGCCTCGTCGAGAATCAGCACCCGGGGGTCGTGGGCGAGCGCCCGGGCGAAGGAGAGCAGCTGCTTCTGTCCCACCGACAACGTCGCCCCCCGCTCGCGAACCTCGGTGTCGTAGCCGTCGGGCAGGGCCTCGATGAAGCGGTGGGCGTGCACGGCTTCCGCCGCGGCCCGGACCCGCTCGTCGGAGATGTCGGAGCCGAGGCGGATGTTGGAGGCGATGGTCCCGCTGGCCAGGTGGACGTCCTGCAGGACGAGGGCCGACGAGGAGCGCAGCGCCTGCAGGTCGTAGTCGCGCACGTCGACACCGTCGAGGGTGACCCGTCCCCGCTGCACGTCGTAGAAGCGCATGAGGAGGCTGATGATGGAGGTCTTGCCGGCCCCGGTGGCCCCCACCAGCGCCACGCTCCGCCCGGGCTCCACCCCGAAGTCGATGTCGCGCAGCACCCAGGACGGGTCGTCGTCGGGCAGGTCCTCGCGAGCGCCGGGCGTCCCCACCGCCGCCGCCGCCGCGTAGGAGAACCACACCCCCTCGAACGCCACCCGCCCTTCGGCCGCTCTCGCGGTGCGGGCGCCCCGGGGGCTGGCCACGTGCACCTCGGCGTCCAGAAGCCCGAAGATCCGCTCCGCCGCCGCCATGGCCGCCTGGAGAATGTTGAACTTCTCCGAGAGATCCGAGATCGGCCGCCAGAAGCGCTCCGAGTACTGGATGAAGGCCACCAGCACCCCCAGCGTCACCCCGCTCACCAGGACCTGCCCTCCCCCGTAGAGCAGGATCAGGGCCATGGCCAGCACGGCCAGGAACTCGATCGCCGGGTAGAAGACCGCGTAGTAGAAGATCGCGGAGAGGTTGGCCTCGTAGTGCTTCTGGTTGACGGCGGCAAAGGCGGCCCGGTTGCGCTCCTCGCGGCGGAAGAGCTGCACCACGCTCATCCCCGAGAGGTTCTCCTGGAGAAAGGCGTTGATGCGCGCCACCCAGCGCCGGGTCTCCCGGAACGCCTGCCGGGCCCCCCTCCGGAACCAGTTGGTGACCACGAAGAACAGCGGGATGACCGAGAAGGTCACGAGGGCGAGGCGCCAGTCGAGGGCGAGCATCACCCCCATGATCCCGAAGAGCGCGAAGAGGTCGCCAAAGACGGTCACGATCCCCGAGGTGAACAGCTCGTTGATGGCGTCCACGTCGGTGGTGACGCGGGTCATGAGCCGCCCCACCGGGTTGCGGTCGAAGTGCCCGACGTGGAGTCGCTGGAGGTGGCGGAAGAGCTGGCGGCGCACGTCCTGCATGATCCGCTGGCCCGTCATCTGCATGATGTACAGCTGGGCGAAGCGGACGGCCCACGCCGCCCCGAGGGCGAGGAAGTACAGCCCGGCCACGCGGGCCAGCCCGTCCGCGTCGCCGAGGGCGATGTGGCGGTCGATGGCGACCTTGGTCAGCCAGGGCCCGACGAGATCGAGCCCGGCCATCGCCACGATGAGCGCGAGGGCCGCCGACGCCGCCCCGAGGTAGGGGCGCAGGTAGCCCAGCAGGCGCTTGAACAGCTCCCAGTCGTAGGTCCGGGGGGCGACGGGATCGTCTTCGGCCGCGGTCTGCACGCTCACGCCGCGTCCCCGCTCTGCTCCATCTGCTCCTCGAGGAGCTGCCGCCGGTGGAGGTCGGCGTAGAAGCCGTCCAGGGCGACGAGCTCGTCGTGGGTGCCCCGCTCGGCGATCCGCCCCTCCCGCAGCACGATGATGAGGTCCGCGCCCTTGACGGTGGAGACGCGGTGGGAGACGAGGAAGGTCGTGCGCGTCCGCATCACCTCGCGGAGCCCCTGGAGGATCCTCTCCTCGGTCTGGGTGTCGACCGCGGACAGGGTGTCGTCGAGCACGAGGATGCAGGGGTCGACGGCGAGGGCCCGGGCGAGCGCCGCCCGCTGCTTCTGCCCCCCGGAGAGGGTGATCCCCCGCTCGCCCACCGGCGTCTCGTATCCCTTCGGGAAGCCACGGATGTCCGCGGCCAGCTGCGCCACCTCCGCCGCCCACTCCACCCGGGCCGCGTCGCCCCCGCGCAGGCCGAAGGCGATGTTCTCGCGCACGGTGTCGGAGAAGAGGAAGCTCTCCTGGGGTACGAAGCCCACCGCCCCCCGGAGCATGTCGAGAGGGATGCGCCGGGCGTCCACCCCGTCCACGAGGAGGGTGCCCGGCGGGGCGTTCCAGAGGCGGGGAAGGAGGCTCACCAGCGTGCTCTTGCCCGAGCCGGTGGGTCCCACCACCGCCACCGTGCTCCCCGCCGGGACGCGCAGGTCGATGTCGTGGAGGACCGGCGTGCCGTCGTACCCGAAGGTGAGCCCGCGGAACTCCACCTCCCCCCGGATCGCGTCCACGTCCAGGGGATCCTCGTCGCGGATCTCCGCCGGGGCGTCGAGGATGGCGTTGATCCTGCCCATGGAGGCCTCGCCCCGCTCGAAGAGGTTCACCACCCAGCCCAGCGCGATCATGGGCCAGTGCAGCATCACCAGGTACGCGCCGAAGGCCACGAACTCGCCGAGGGAGATCGCTCCCGCCACGACCATGCGCCCGCCGACCCACAGCACGATCACCGATCCGAGGCCCATGAAGAACTGGATGCCGGGCCAGAGCAACCCGGTGACGCGCACCAGACCCCGGCTCCGGGACACGTACTCCTCGTTCACCGCCGCGAAGCGAGTCTCCTCGGACATCTCCTGGGCATAGGCCCGCACCACCCGGGCCCCGGAGAGGTTCTCCTGCACGAGCGCGCTCATCTCCGCGAGCTGGGCCTGCACCGACTCGAACCGGTCGTGGACCTGGCGTCCGTAGTGGCGCACCAGCCAGGAGACCAGGACGAGGGGGATGAGAGCCAAACCGGTCAAGCGCGGGCTGATGAGAAGCATCAGCGTCACCGTCCCCGCGAAGGTGGCGATCGTGGTGGCGGTGTACATGATGCCCGGGCCGAGGACCGCGCGCACCGCGGCCATGTCGTTGGAGGCCCGGCTCATCACCTCGCCGATGCGGTGGTCCTGGTAGTAGCGGGGGGCGAGGCGAGTGAGGTGGTCGAACACCTCGTTCCTGAGCTCGTACTCCATCGTGCGGCTGGCCCCGATGAGCACGCGCCGCATGAGGAAGCGGAAGACCCCTCCGAAGGCGACGAGGACCAGCAGCAGCCCCGCGTATGCCCACAGCTTCTGCCGTGTCACCTCGACGGTGAGATCGTCCACCACCTGGCGCAGGACCCACGGGTTCGCCACCGAGGCGGCGGTGGTCAGGAGGAGGCAGGTGAGCCCGAATGCGAGCCGCCCCCGGTGGCGGCTCAGATACGGAAGGAGCCGCCTCAGGTGGGGCAGCGCCATCAGACCCTTGGTCCCTGGGGTCTCTTCGCGGAGATGCGGGCGGCCTTGCGGGCGCGGTCGAGGGCCTGGCTCGCCCGCAGCAGCTTCGGCAGGTTGGCCTTCTCCCAGGCCAGCGCGTCCTGGTGGCGCGGGAAGCGCGCCTCGGCCTCCCGGAAGCCGCGGGTGTGGTAGACGGTGCGCCCGGCACGGTCGGGGACGCCGCCCATGTGGTGGTGGAGCATCTCGTGGTACACGACGCTCTCGAGGAAGTAGAGGGGGACGTCGGCCCGGTCGAGCACCGGGTGGATGCGGATGAGGGCGAGCACCGGATCGTAGCTGCCGAAGGTCAGCCCCCCGCGCCGCGCCCGGCCCACTCCCCGACCCCAGGTGATGGGGACGCGCAGCGCGCCGGCGAAGAAGAGCTGGTTGAGGCTCGCGTACACCGCGGTCAGGTCGTGGGTCCGACCGCTGGTGACCAGCGGCGGCATGGTGCGGGGCGTACGGCGCACGCGGTGAAGGTTCGCGTTCATGAAGCGGCGGACCTCGCCATCGGCCGCGCGCCCGCGGCGGCGCAGCTTCCGGCCGAGGGCACTCACCACCGTGTCGGGGGCGTAGAGGAACATGCGGTGCAGCCGCAGCTTCACCACCCCCGCCTCCCGTCGGAAGGAGAGGAGCACCGATCGGTTGTCGGTCAGCACCAGCCGCAGGGGCTTCCCGGCCGCGTCGGCGAGCGCGGCCTCGAGCGACGGCGGATCCCAGCGCGGGGCGTCGTCGAACAGAATCTCGAGCTGGCGACCAGAGGCCATGGGGAAACGTGGTGAGGATGGCGCAGCCTCGGCCGGTCGTCAAGCGGTGCCCTGTCCGATTCTCAGCCGACGCCCGGCTCGACGGCGGGCCACGTGACGCGATGCGGCTACGCCGAACTCACATCGGCCGGCGACTGGGAAATTTCTAGGGCTTCACCGACCCGCGGGGAACGTAGTACTGCGTTCCCTTCCCCATGCTGCGGACCTGGCGGAGCAGGTCGTCGAGATCCCCGGCGCTGCTCGCGAAATCCACGTCGGTGGTGTTGACGACGAGGAGCGGCGTCGCGCTGTAGTGAAAGAAGTAGTGGTTGTAGGCGCGGTTGACCTCGCCGAGATACTCCTCGGAGAGCTGGCGCTCCTCCGGTCGACCCCGTGTCTGCACGCGCCTCATGAGCACGTCGGTGGGAGCCTGGAGGTAGACCACGAGGTCGGGCCGGGGCGCGCTCTCCGCGAGAAGGGTGAAGAGCTTCTCGTAGATCATCAGCTCCGAGTCGTCGAGGTTGAGGTAGGCGAACAGACGGCTCTTCTCGAAGACGTAGTCACACAGCGTCGCCTGCGCGAACAGCTGCCGCTGCACCAGCTCCTGCTGCTGGCGGTAGCGCATGAGCAGGAAGAACAGCTCCAGCTGGAACGACGCCCCGTCGCTGCCTTCGTAGAAAGGCTGGAGGAAGGGGTTGGTCGCCCAGTCCTCGAGCACCTTGTTGGCGTCGAGCCGCTCCGCCAGCTTCTCCACCACCGTCGTCTTGCCCACGCCGATGGGGCCCTCCACCGCGATGTAGTGGGGCGCCATCAGACCGCGGCCTCCACCGGCGTCCAGGGCCGCACCGCCGACGTGTCGGGACAGCGCTCCTTGAGCTCGCTCACGGTGAGACCGAGGACGGGGTGGCGCAGGGCGGGGGCAATCTCGTGGAGCGGCGCGAGGACGAAGAGCCGCTGGTGGAGCCGGGGGTGGGGAATCACCAGGCCAGGTCCCTCCCTCCGCGTGTCACCGAAGAGGAGGATGTCCACATCGATGAGCCGCGGTCCGTTCTTCTCGGCGCGCACTCGCCCCATGGCGCGCTCGGTGTCGAGACACGCCTGGAGCAGCTCCTCGGGCTCGAGCGACGTCTCGCCGGCCAGCACCGCGTTCAGGAACCAGCCCTGGGGCGGACCACCCACCGGCTCGGTCTGCCAGGTGGAGCTTCGCTGGGTGGTGCGGTACCCGCGGTCCTCGAGGCGGCGCCGGGCCTCCTCGAGAGCGGCCGGCCGGTCCCCGAGGTTGGAGCCGAGGCCGAGGAAGACCGAGGTGTGCATGCCCCCCCATTATCCACGCACCGGCCCGGGAAGGGGCGGGGCGGAGGTATGATCCACTGCGCAGCAGCTCCGAAGGTCGCCCGGCATCCTGGGCGGGGCGCGGGGTGGCGGGAGAGGGAGGCTACGATGCCGATCGAGACCGTCTGCCAGATCTTCTACCGCTCGGTCGACGGCTACCGCAAGGCCGAGCACCTCAAGTACAAAACGGCCGAGGGCTGGAAGGGCATCAGCTCGAGCGAGCTCCGGACCGCGGTGGAAGAGACCTCGATGGGGCTGCGCGCCCTCGGGATCGAGAAGGGCGACCGGGTGGCCATCCTCTCGGAGAACCGCCCGGAGTGGGCCATCGCCGACCTCGCCACCCTGTGCGCGGGCGCCGCGGACGTCTCCGTCTACGCCACCCTCACCCCCCAGCAGGTGGGGTACATCCTGCGGGACAGCGGGGCGAAGGTCATCTTCGTCTCCACGCCGATCATGGCCCTCAGGGTCGACGAGGTCCGCTCGCAGGTCCCCACCCTGGAGCACATCGTCCGCTTCGAGCCCGATCCGGTCCCGGGGACTATGAGCCTCGACGAGCTCCGGTCGCAGGGCCGCAAGGCCCTTGCCGGTGACCAGGACGCGGTGCGGCGCGTCGCCACCGAGGTGCGGGGGAGCGACGTCGCCACCCTGATCTACACCTCGGGCACCACCGGCGACCCGAAGGGGGTGATGCTCACCCACTCCAACCTCACATCGAACGTGGTGGCCGCGGAGAAGGCCATCTCCGTCCTCGGGGTCGACGACGTCGCGCTCTCCTTCCTCCCGCTCGCCCACAGCTTCGAGCGCACCGCCGGGCACAACTTCATGCTCCACGCCGGCGCGACCATCGCCTACGCGGAGAGCGTGGAGAAGGTGCCGGAGAACATGCAGGAGATCCGGCCCACCGTCATGTGCTCCGTCCCGCGGCTCTACGAGAAGATGTACGCTCGGGTGAACGAGAAGGTCGCCGCCGACCCGGCGCTGCGCCAGAAGATCTTCCACTGGGCCGTCGGGGTGGGGGCGAAGGTCTTCGGCCACCGCGTCGCGCGCACGAAGCCCGGATGGCTGCTCAAGACCGAGTTCGCCATCGCCGACACGCTCGTCTTCTCCAAGATCAAGGAGCGCACCGGGGGCCGACTGAAGCTGTTCATCTCCGGCGGCGCCCCCCTTGCCCGGGAGATCGCCGAGTTCTTCGGGGCGGCGGGCCTTCTCGTGTGCGAGGGCTACGGCCTCACCGAGACCAGCCCCGTCATCACCTGCAACCGGCCCGACCGCCTCAAGCCAGGCACGGTGGGCCTGCCCCTGGAGGGCGTGGAGGTGCGGATCGCCGAGGATGGAGAGATCCTCACCCGCGGCCCCCACGTCATGAAGGGCTACTTCGGCAAGCCCGAGGCCACCGCGGAGGCCATCGACCCCGACGGCTGGTTCCACACCGGCGACATCGGCCACCTCGACCCCGACGGCTTCCTCGTGATCACCGACCGCAAGAAGGACCTCATCGTCACCTCGGGGGGCAAGAACATCGCGCCCCAGCCCATCGAGAACCGCCTCAAGACCAACCGCTACTTCGGCGAGGTCGTGATGATCGGCGACAAGCGCAAGTTCCCCGCCGCGCTGGTGGTCCCGAACTTCGAGGTCCTCGAGGCCTGGGCGGCCCAGCGGGGCCTGGCCACGTCCGGCCGCGAGGACCTCGTGTCCCGGGCCGCGGTGCAGGAGCACTACCTCGGCCTCATCACCGAGCTCACCCCCGACCTGGCCCAGTACGAGAAGATCAAGAAGATCACCGTGCTTCCCCACGAGTTCACCCAGGAGACGGGGGAGCTCACCCCCACCATGAAGGTCAAGCGCCGGGTGATCGCGGAGAAGTACCGCGAGCTGATCGACAAGATGTACGCGGAATGAGCCGCCTCGCGGCCTTCCTCTACCTCGCGACCCTGGCCCTTCTCCCGTGGGGGGCCATCGTCCCCTTTCCCTGGCTCCACGCCAACGCCCAGTGGAGCGACGCCGTGTTCGCTCTCGCGGCCCTCGCCTGGGGGGCCGGGCTCGTCGCCGCCCGTCGCCGGCCCCGTCTGCGTCTCGTCCACGCCGGCCTCGGCCTCTACCTCGGCTGGGCCGCGGTCTCGCTCCTGGCCGCCGACCCGCGCCCCGCCTCCGGCCCCGCCAAGCTCCTCGGCCTGGCCATGCTCGTCGCCCTCATGGTGGTCACCTCGGAGATGGCCCGGCGTCCGGGGATGCCGAGCGCCATCGCCCGCACCGTATCGGTGACCTCCCTCCTGACCGCCGTGGCCGCCCTCGTCGGGGTGGCCCTCTCCGCCACCGGCCGCATCACCCCCCTCGTGGGCACCTGCGGCGATCTCCTGCCCGGTCCCCTCTCCCGCGCCCAGGCCGGGTTCCCGCATCCCAACCTGCTGGCGAGCTACTGCGTCTTCGCGTCCGGGGTCGTGGCCTGGCCGAGCGCCGGTCTCTCGCGGCGCCTGCGAGGGGTGGTCCAGGCCGCCCTCACCGTCACCGTCCTGCTCACGTTCTCGCGAGCCATCCTCGCCTTCGCCCTCGCCGCCGCCATCCGGGGCGCGGGCACCGCGAAGCGCCAGACGCTGGTGAAGGCCCTCGCCGCGACCCTCGTCGTCGCCATGGTCGCCCTCACCGTCGTCCACGTCACCTTCAGCCCCGCCCGGCCGTGGGCCCCCCAGATCCGGCCCGGCCCCTCGCCCCGGATGGAAGCGACGGCCACCTCTCTCGAGACCCTGGGCCTCCACCCCCTCCTCGGGACCGGCCCCGGCAGCACCCCGGGGCGGCGAGGAGGCCAGCCGTTCGACGCCCACCTCACCCCGCTCAACGTGGCCGCGACCCTGGGGCTTCCCGCGGTCCTCGGCCTCCTGCTCGTCCCCGTGGCCCTCTGGCGCGCGCGTCGCCGCCCCACCGACCGCGCCCTCTGGGGCATGCTCGCGGGCCTCGCCCTCGATGGCCTGGCCCAGGACGTGGAGGACTTCCGCCACCTCTGGGTCGCCTTTGGCCTCGCCGATGCCGCCGCCGAGGACCCAGTGGCCAGCGGGGGGCCGCGTGTCCCTGGCCAGGACAGCCGGCCGCCGGCCGGTATCGGTCCCCGGGAGGAGGGCTCTCCCTCTCCCTGACCCCCGGGGACCGCGGCCCGCGTGTGCTAGGCTTCCCTCCCGATGCGGACCGTGCGCGGGGCGAGCCTCCTTCTCGCCGTCCTTCTCGCCAGCTCTTGCGGCGACCGTGCCTGTGGCGGCCGCGGGGGACGCCCTCCCCGGGGCCTCCCGACGGTCGAGCGCGGTGACGGCCGCACCTACCACCTCCTCGACGAGGGCGCCTGGAAGGGCTACTACGACGACGAGGGACGCATCGCCGTCATCGAGTACGACTCCAGCGGCGACGGTCGCCCCGACCACATCGCCCACTACGACGGCCAGCGCCACATCCGCCTCATCGAGGTCGACGAGGACCACGACTCCTGGGTCGACCGCTGGGAGCACTACGACGCGGCCGGCGTCCTCGAGAAGGTGGGGCGCGGGCACCGGGAGAAGGGCCGGGCCGACGAGTGGACGTACCGCGACCCCGACGGGCTCCCGGCCCGCATCGAGTACGACGACACCGGTGACGGAGAGGTGGACCGCATCGAGATCTTCCGAGACGGGATCGTGGCCCGGGTCGAGACCGACTCCAACCGCGACGGCCGCATCGACCGCTGGCAGTACTGGGGGGCCGGCCGGCTCGCGAGCGAGGAGCTCGACACCGACGGCGACGGCACGCCCGACCGCCGCCTGGTCTTCGGACCCGGGGCGCGGCTGCTGAGGGTCGAGCCCGTCGCGCCATGACCGCGCGGGCCCCGCGCGCGCCCCGCGGAGGACGAGCCCGTCGAACCGCCCCCACCCGCGCCGCCCGGCCGCGCGACGCCGGGGGTGACGCGCTTCGGGTCACCACCCTCGCGCTCCTGGGCGTGGGTCCCTTTCTTGTCGGGGCCGTTCACGAGGCGGTCTTCATCCCGCTCCTCGTCGGGTGCGCGGTGGTCGGGCTCGGGTCCTGGGTGCGCGCGCGTCGGGCCGGCCCTCCCGGCGCGAGGACACCGACGCTCCCGGGGAGGCGCCTCCTCGCCGGACTCCACCTGCTGGTTCTCGTCCAGCTCGTGCCCCTGCCGCCGGCCGGCCTGCGTCTCGTGAGCCCCGGCTCCTTCGCCTTCTACAACGACCGCCTGCTCCTGCCCCTCACCGCCTGGCGGCCCATCAGCGTGAGCCCGCCCGACACCCTGCGGGGCCTCGCCTTTCTCGCCGCCTTCTCGCTGCTCTACGCCGGCGTCTTCCGCGAGTTCGCCTCGCGCCCCTGGCGCCGCCGGCTCATGCTCACGGTGGTGGGCGCGGGCCTCGGCATCACCGTCGTCGCCCTCGTCCAGGCCGTCTCCCCGGAGCCCCGCAAGCTCTACGGCCTCTGGCAGCCCACCTGGGACTGGGCCGTCTTCGGGCCCTACGTGAACAACAGCCACTTCGCCGGCTACGTGGCCATGGCCGCCGCTCTCGCCACCGGCGCCGCCCTCGGGGCCCTCGACCGCCTGCGCCAGGCGTGGGCCCGCCGCCGTCGGGGGTGGCTGGTCCTGGGCGCCAGCGAGGGCAACGCCTTCGTCCGATGGGTGGCGGTGGTCATGGTCCTGGTTGCCGGCCTCGTCGCCTCCGGCTCTCGCGGGGGCGTCTCCGCCTTCGGGCTGACCGCGCTCGTCCTGCCCTTCGCCTCGGCACGACGCCGGACGACGGCGGTCGCGGTGGTCCTCCTCGCCGTCCTCGGCATCGCCTGGATCGGCCTCGGCGACATCGTGGGTGCGTTCGCGACGCGGGGCGTCAAGGGCAGCCGCCTCGACCTCTGGGCGGACATGCTGCCCATGGTCCCGGACTTCCCGGTCTTCGGCGTGGGGTGGAACGCCTTCTCCAGCGCCTACCCCCTCTACCAGACCATCTGGCGCACCAACTGGATCGGCGAGGCCCACAACGAGTATCTCCAGGTCCTCCTCGACGGCGGTCTCGTGGGCGTGGTCCTCGTCGCTGGGCTCCTCTTCCTCGTCTTCCGGGCCGCGTGGCGGGGCGCGGCCCGCGGGGGCCTCGATCTCGGCGTCTTCGGGGCCCTCTTCGCCCTCGCCGTCCACAACCTCGTGGACTTCAACTGGCAGATCCCGGCCAACGCCGCGACCTGGGTGGCTCTCGCCTCTCTCGCCCTGAACACCGAGGCCCCCGGAATAACCGCGCCCCGCCTTGAACCGCGTGGCCCGCGACCCCTACAATGACGGCGGAACGAGGCCGCGGCCCGTCGTCTCCCTCGACGCTGCCGCGATGAAGTGAATGTCCGAGGCGAAACATGCGTCCCTCACCGTTCTGGGCGGTCCCCTGGGGGGCAGCCGCGTCGAGCTCCCCGACGACGGCGAGATCACGATCGGGTCGGGCGAAGACTGCACCTTCCGGCTCGACACCGCCGGCGTGAACCCGCTGCACGCGCGCGTCGTCCTCGAAGGAGGCCAGGCCACCGTCTTCTCGACGGGGGCCGACCGCCCGCTCCACATCAACGACAACCCCCTGGGCGGTGAGAGCGCGGCGTTGCGCAACGGCGACATCCTCTGGCTCGGAGTCCCCGGGGAAGACGACGTCGCCATGCTCCAGTGCATCCTCGCGGCGCGCCCCGCGGCGGCACCGGCGCCGGCGCCGACGGTGGCCGAGCCCACCCCGGACATCGAGACCCAGGCGCTGTTCATTGCCTCCGAGGAGCCGGGCCCGCCGCTCGAAGAGGAAGCCGCCGCGGCCGCGTCACCGGTCCCTTCGGCGACCGGGAAGCCGGCCGACGACGAGCCCTACCTCATGGACTTCGACGCCCCGCTGGACGAGGAGGGGGTCGTCGTCGGCGAGCCCGAGGTCATGTCCGACGAGGAGCTCGCCCCCGTCGATCTGGGCGAAGGAGGCGACGCCGTCGTCGTCGACGAGGACGAGCTCTTCACCGACGCCACCCCGACCTTCGTCGAGGGCTCGGAGGCGGCACCGGCCGAAGAGGAGGTGCTCTCGGCCGAGCCTCTCCCGGCACCGGAGGCTCCCACCCCGGTCGAGGTGCCCCCGACACCGGTCGAGCCGATCCCGGAGCCCCCGGCGGCCGAGACCCCGGCGCCTCGGGCGGAGCCGCCCGCCCCCGCGCCGCCCACCCCGCCGGCGAGAAGCCCGGAGCGTCCGCCGGACCGGAGCGCCCCGGCTCACGCCGCCCCCCGCGCCCCGTTGCCGCGCCGGAGGCCGACTTCCCCGCGGCCCGAGGCGCCGGAGGTCGAGGAGACCGAGGGCCGCAGTCCGATGCTGCTGGCCCTGGTCGGGTTCGTCGGGGTCCTCGCCGTCGCGATCCTGGGCTGGGGGGTCTGGCGCTTCGTCCTGGCGAAGCCGTCGCCCGCGCCCACGCCAGTGGCCGCCGCCACGGCCACGCCGCCCCCCGTCTCGACGGCCCCGCCCCCGGCGACGCCACCTCCGGCCGAGGTGCCGACACCGGAGCCCACGGCCACGCCGACGGAGACCGCGCCCCCGGAGCCGACCCCGCCGCCGCCGGCGGCGGCTCCGGAGCCCACGCCGACACCGAAGCCGACCCCCACCCCGACGCCACCGCCGGCGGCCGCGCCGGCGCCCCCGTCGGGGCCCTCGGCGGAGGAGCAGCGCGCCCAGCAGAACGCGGCCCGTGTCGAGGAGCTCCTCGGCCAGGCCGACGCGGCGGTGGCGGCGCGGCAGTACGCCGCCGCCATCGGTCAGCTCGACGAGGCCCTGGGTCTCGACCCCGGCAACTCCCGCGCGACGGCCACGAGGGCCCGGGCGGTGGCGCTCCGCGACCTCGCCAACCGTCGCTTCGTCAGCGGGCGCACCCGCGTGCAGACCGAGAAGGCGCAGGGAGGGGGCCTCGCCGGCTTCGACGCCGGGGACGCCGACGTGCGCAAGGCCCCCGACTTCCAGGGCCGCATCGAGTTCGAGATGAGCCCCCCCGGGGGCATCGCCGCCGGCGACCCCTGGACCCTCCGCATCTTCGTCATCAACGAGGGCGAGAAGGACATCAAGATCCGGGGGGTGGACGCCGTCACCGAGGTCAACGGCTCGGGCGGCGGCGGAGCCGTCGCGGCGCGCACGAGCGAGGTCCCCACTCAGCGGCGGCTGCTGGTGGGTGAGCTCTCCGGCACGTGGGTCGAGGGCACCGAGTCCTGGTCCACCCAGGTCACCGTCACCGCCAACCGGGGCGACAGCCTCCGCGCCTCCGTTACCTGGCGCTGACGGCTCTCGGCCCGGTCGAGGAGCCGGTCAGGGCCGCGATGCCGTGATCGGCGGGATCGGTGTCGGCACCGGCGTCGGGAGGGGCGTCGGTGTCGGGATGGGCGACGGCACCACGATGACCGGCGGCGGCTCGGGACCATCGGTCCCGGGGCCGGTGATCACCCCGCCCACGATGCCGGCCGCGGCGGCCCCGCCCACGATCACCGCGATGGTGCCGATGGCGATCCCGGCCCCCACTGCGGCGAACCCGGCGGGGGCGATCGAGGCCCCGCTCGCGGCCGAGAAGACCGTGACCGCGCCCGGGGGGCCGAAGGCGGCGACCAGCCGATCCTCGCACTCGGACTCGTCCTCGACGACGATCGCCTCGATCTCGCGGGTCTGGCTCTCCTCGAACTCGGCGGTGGTGGACTGCAGGTAGTAGGTGATGGGGCTGGCCGCGACCTGGGGCCGGGGCAGCTTGCCGTAGAACAGACCCGCGTCCTGGGTCATCTCGATGTAGTAGTACTGGTCGCTGAGGGCGGCCTTGAAGTAGACCCGGGCCCGGGCCACCGACTGCACGGGTTCGATGTTCGCGTCGAGGAGGGGAAACTCCCCGGCCACGAAGCAGGTCACCGGCTCGAAGCGGATGTCGGCGCCGCTCCCGGTGGTCTCGGCAAAGACCGGCATCCCCGGCTCCTGCGGCGAGCCGGCGGGCATGGTGGCGGACGGGGTGTCCGCGGGCGGCATCTGGGGGGTCCCGACGGCGGAGGCCACGAGGGGCAGGGCCGACGGCACGGCCAGTAGCGCCACCTCCGCGTTGGCCACCTGGCCCGAGGCCACGGCCACGCGCACCGGCGCGCTCCCCACGGTGAGGCCGGCCTGGCTCTCGGTGGTCACCGCGTACTGCCCGGGCGTGGCCCGGGCCTCGAAGGCCCCGTTCTCGTCGGAGACCGCGCGCACCACCTCGCCCGACTCGAGCTCGATGAAGGCCACGGTCACCCCGGAGAGGGGCCGCCCCTCCAGAAGCACGCTGCCCCGGATCGTGCCGTCGGTGGCGGCGGACGCCACCGGTCCCATGGGCACCGCGAGCAGCACGGCCAGGACAAGGGCGGCGGCACGTCGAAGAGCAGCTGCAGTCATGACCCGGCTCCAGCCTAGCGTCCCCGCCCTCTGATCCGCAAATGCCCCTCTGAGCACCGTTGCCTCCTCAGGTTCGCCGTGCCGGCCGACTGGGCCGGGTCACGGGTCGCCGCCTCTCGTCGCCGGCCGGCTGTCCGTAGCTCTTGCCCTCGGCGTAGTAGCTCCGGTAGTACTCGCCGTAGTGCTGGGTGTAGTAGTACGAGTTCCGCTGCAGGTTCACCTTGTTGAGCACGACCCCGACGACCTTGCTGCCCACGTGGTGCACCTGCTCGATCGCCCGCTGGACCTGCGGCTTCGACGACGACTCCCCGGCCACGACCAGCACCACGCCCTCGACGGTGGGGAGGACGACGGAGGCGTCGGCCATGGCCAGGACGGGGGGGGTGTCGATCAGGACCCAGTCGAAACGGGAGCGCACCGCCTCGACGATCTGCCTCATCATGGCCGACCCCAGCAGCTCGGCCGGGTTCGGGGGGATGTAGCCGCAGGGCAGGATCGAGAGCCCGTTGACCCGGGTCGAGCGGATCGCCTCGGAGGCGGCGGAGTTGCCCACGATCATGTCGGACAACCCCGGCGTCTTCGGGATGCGGGCGTGCTGGTGGAGCGTGGGCCGCCGGAGATCGGCGTCGATGGCCAGGACCTTCGCGCCGTTGCGGGCCAGGGACTCGGCGATGTGGGCCACGGTCGTCGTCTTGCCCTCGCCGGGCGACGCGCTCGTCACCGCGACCGCGCGCCCCGTCGTCTCCGCGGACGTGAAGAGCAGGTTCGTCCGGATGACCCGGTAGGCGTCGGCCACGGCCTCGTTCGACTTCTTGCCCAGGAGGGCCGGCGCCGAGCCCTGGGTCGGGCGGCCGTCGGCGCCCACCGTCACGTCGGGCACCATGCCCAGGAAGGGCACGCCGAGGTGGGTCTTCACCTCCTCCGGCGTCTTGAAGGTGTTGTCGAAGTTCTCGAAGAGAAGGGCCAGCCCCACGCCCATCACCAGCCCGAGTAGCAGCGCGACCTGGTAGTTCTTGATCTTGTTCGGCC
>JAJDNS010000180.1 GCA_022340585.1 Acidobacteriota bacterium | reverse complement strand
CCGGCTGGGATCTGACCCCCGACGGCAAGTGGCAGATCGTCGGTCAGGCTCGGGGGCCGTTCGACGAGTTCGGTGACCTCGAGAACAACTACCAGATCTGGGGCGGCATCCGCTTCCGCCCGAATAGCTGGAAGTAGTCGTCCAGCGGTCGAGGCCCTCGCCGGTGGATCGGCGGGGGCCTCGATCATCCTCTCGGTAGTGCGGGGCGGTCACCCCCGCAGCGCGCGCGTGGCGCCTTGGCCCCCGTAGGGGGCTCCCCACACCCACCACGCCCCGGCCCGCCTCGATTCTGTCTACCCCCGTCCCCGCAGATCGTGTGGATGCGGGCCGGGCCTCGGGGAACACCCCCGGGATCTCACCTTGAAGCCGATGCTCAGCCTTCCGGAGCCTCGGTGGGCGCGGTTCCGGGGATGAGCCGACCCACGTCGACCGGGAACTTGCCTCCGAGGGAGAGGACCGTGGCGGCCAGGAGCTTGAGGTCCAGCCACGGGGAGGCGTGCATGACGTACGTCATGTCGTAGTAGATCCACTGGTGGAAGTCCACCGAGGTGCGCCGGTCGCGACAGATCTGCCATAGCCCGGTGATGCCGGGGCGCACTGACAGGCGAGCCTCGCGCCAGGGAATGCAGATCTGGTTCTCCCGGAACGGAGAAGGCCGGGGCCCGACGAGGCTCATGTCCCCGGCCACCACGTTCCACAGCTGTGGAAGCTCGTCCAGGTTGAGGCGGCGCAGCCAGCGACCCACCGGCGTCACGCGGGGATCGTCGTCGATCTTGAACTGGGGACCGTCCAGCTCGTTGACAGAGGCCAGCTCGCGCTGCCGGGCATCCGCTCCCACGTACATGGACCGGAACTTCCAGCAGCGGAAGACGCGGCCCCCCAGCCCTTCACGCTCGTCGCCGTAGAAGACGGCTCCCTTCGACGTCAGCTTCACGAGGAGAGCAATGAGCCCCAGGAACGGGGCGAGAACCGCGAGTCCGACCAGCGAGACCGCTCGCTCGACCGGGCTCTTGAGCCAGAGAAAGCCCCAATAGGGGTTCTCGTCTCTCAGCTCCTGCACCACCGCGAGGCTGCTCGCGGTTTCCGGCGCGAGGGAGCCGGCGACCCCCGCTCCCTCACCGAACGCCGGGGCCGCGGCGACGCGCTGGCGGACGCTGCTCCCCGCCGGCACGCTGGTGCCGGGCGGAACCACGCAGTGGGCCAGGACGGCGTCAGGACCCACGTGGCTCTTGCGACCGATGACCGTGGGCCCGACCACGACCGCGCCTCTCTCGAGGATCGCGTCTTCCCCCACCACGACGGTGCCGCGGAGCACCGCTTCGGGGTGCACGGTGGCCGACCCCGCGATCCGGAGGCCGCGCCCTTCGACCGGGGCGGCCATCAGGAGCTGCTCGGTGAGCTGGAGGAACCCGACCTCGTGGCCCAGGTCGAACAGACGGGGCTCCACCAGGATGTCGCGGCAGAGGACCCCGGACTCGGTGAGGGTGGCCCGCAGCCCGGACGGCGAGACGAGCCGAACTCGGCGGGTGGCAAGAACCGCGGAGACGGGCACGAGAGAGCAGGCGACGCCGGATGCGAACGGCCAGGTCACGTCGTCGTAGTAGCGCTGGATGCGGGCCACGCGCCCGTCGTCATCGTGCAGGACCCGCTCGTGAGTTCCGGCCGGGGTTCGCGCGGGCACGACCAGGTGCCGGCCCACCCGCTGGAACGAGTCGAGGTCCTCGAACAGCGGGCCCAGATCCAGGGCCTCGGCTCCGGCGAAGCGGCTGTCGCGGACGAGCAGCCAGTCGGATGGCTCGAGATCGTAGAGTCGGCGCGCGAAGCTCGCGGCGGTCAAGATCTCGGAGACGCCCGGCTCGCCCAGGTCCGGGCCGTACTCGGCATCCGGTTCGAACGTCGTGACGGCGAGCGGTCGGCCCGGCACCACTCCCGCGAGCTCGGCGCAGAGCCGCTGGAGAACCGTGCCCCCACCCAGGGGCATCTGCAGCAACGACGGCCCGGACCTCACCCCCAGGTACGCCGGACGGGCGTCGATGATGACCGGGACGACTGTCATCGGGCTCTCTCCTCGACTGACGGGCGCTGCACGGCCTCAGGCCGTGCGCACCCGTTCGGTAACTGCAGAGAGAAGAGCGCCCGACATTCGCAGTGTCGCCGGACGGTGCGCCATGGGCCGCTCGCGCGTTCCCCGGGTGGTTTGTCCACTTCGTCGGCCCTTCTTCAACGTGCGGTAGAGACGGGTGCCGGCGATGACGGTCGCGCCGTCTGCCAGGAGACACCGGTCGATCTCGCTCCCGGGCTCGACGAGGCATCCCTCCCAGAGCACCGAGCGCGACACCACGGCTCGGTGAGCGACGTAGCTCCCACTGCCGATCGCCACCGGGCCGACGAGGGTGGCCGCGTCCTCCACCGTCGCCCGCGCCCCCACCACCATGGGGCCCAGGAGCCGCGCACGGGGCGACACCCAGGCCGTCTCGTGAATGAGGGCCTCCCCGACCCGGCGGTAGCCCTCGGGCACGCGGGCGTCCACCGCGCTGCTCACGAGCATGTCGTTGAGCGCGAGGTAGGCCTCGGTGTCGAAGAGCCTGCCGAAGGCCCGGGGCGCCGTGTGGGCCACAACTCGCTCCCCGACCGCGTAGAGCTTCGGAACCAGCGTCTCCTTGATGTCCTGGTACCCGTCCTCCCCGACGTGGTGGAAGGCTCGACGGTCGAAGACGTAGATGTCGCTGGGGCTCAGGCTCTCCTCGGAGCCCGCCGCCGAGTCCTCGTGGACGACGACGGTGACGGCGGCGCCGGAGCTCTCGTGAGCCGCGAGTATCAACCCGACGTCGGCGGTCGGGAGGGTCGTTCCGCTCACGACGATGAACGTGCGGGCCCCCGTCGACAGAGCGGCGTCACGGGCCGACCCGGCGCTGCCCCGAGGGGCGTGGTCGTCCAGGAACTCCAGTCGGCCGGGCATTCCAGCCCGGCCGGAGAGAGCGCTGCGGACCTCCCGCGTCTCACGGTTCAGGCACACCGATACGCCGTCGACGGCGTCGTGCGCCAACCAGCGGAGCGGGTAGGCAACGACAGGATCGTTTGCGACTGGAAGCAGAGGGCGAGGTCGGAGCTTCTCGAGGGATGAGCCCGCCCGCGCGAAGGCCCCGGCTAGAACGATACCCCAGACGCCCTGTGGTGCCTCCAACGACGAGACCACAGTCATCAAAAACTCTCCTCCAAATTGTCCGACAGCTCAACTGATGGATTCGTCTCTTGGAGGGAAAAGACGTGAGCGGATGATACGTCGGCAGGCGCGCCGCTGACAAGCTGTAAGTTGTGACAGAAGGGCGGGCTCGCTCGGTCCAGGACCGGCCGGGGAGCCGTTTTGTGGTCACTCGGGGAACAGGGGGTGTCGGCCAGGGCCGCGGTGCCTAGCGCCGGGTGAACTTGTGCTGGACGCCGGCCCAGATGGTGTGCCGGCCCGGGAGGGTCGTGCCCTCGTCGCCACTCCAGTACACGTAGTCGACGCGGGCCGTCAGAGCACGTCCGAAGGCGTAGCTGATGCCGGCCCGGGCCTGCTCCCTGCGGGCCGTCAGCGGCGCCGAACCGGCACCCTCCAGGAACTCCACAGCGGCGACGTTCGCGTTGAGCTCGAGACGGGACCCGAGGGCGACGCGGTAGCCGAGCGCGAGGGACCGAGAGACGCCGACATAGCCGAGGCCGAACACCTGCCCCACCTGGCGGGCCGCTCCGACCGTCAGGCTGTGGTCCCCGAAGCGCCCGACCACTTCCCCGCTGCCCGTGGGCTCGAGGGCCGGCTCGCCCTCGACGTCCCCCGGCAGAGGGTCGACGAGCCGATAGCGGGCAAGCCCCCCTCCCAGGACCACGGCGATGTGGCGGCCCACCGGCTTGCGCCAGTCGACGACGAGTCGCTCGATCTCGAACCTCTGCTCGAACGTGGAGGCGCGCTCGTACTCGGCGAAGCCCGCGACAGCCGAGTCGGCCGACCGCGACCGCTCGAGCCCGGCCCTGGCCGTGACGCTCCAGCCGTCCCAATAGAGGGGTTCGGAGGAATCGAAGAAGTAGTAGTTGCCGTCCAGCTCCAGGCGTCCCTCGACGCTCCGGGAGAACCGGTGACGCAGCGCCGCTTCGAAGACGTCGTTGTGCCGCAAGGTGTCCGGGGGGATCGCGATGTCCTCCAGGGTGTCGACGTAGCCGTAGCCGTAGCCGAACAGGGTCCGAGCTCGGGCCTCGGCCACCGTGCGACGCGAGAGAGACCACGACGTGTCGAGACCGGCGTCCCAGGTGAACTGGTTGTAGTCGCTCAGCTCGGCGTACAGGTTGGTCCCGGCGCCCACGCTGAGCCGGAAGTGGGCGCGCTGGTGCTCGAAGCGATACCCCAGCCGAGCCGCCAGCCGGGTGGCGAAATCACCCTGTGGCTGCAGGGCGTAGTAGGACACATTGCTCTGGTACCCCCCCATGACATCGGTCTGGAGCACCCAGCGAGGACCTGACGCCGGCTGGCCGAAAGCCGGCACGGTCAGTGCTGCGAGGGTGATGCCCAGGGGCACCCGGATCCGCCACCTCGATAGGGAAGCCATGGCTGCCACGAATCCTACCCGATCGGGGCTCGGGAATTCCAGGTGCAGTCGTCCCGGGCGATGCGGGACGGCAGGGCGAGACCCGTCCGCCGGCGTCTTGGGTACAATGCCCGAGCCGCTATCGATCCCACCGGCGGGCCTGCTACATGAAGACCTTCTACTCCGGGCGTTCCGCACCATCATCCCCAGGATCCAGATGAGCACCCACCTGATCGATCTCGTCCTCTCGCTGGCAGCCCTGCCGCTGGGCGCCGCCGCCGGCTACCTGGGATTCCTGGCTCTCCTCGCGCGCCGCGGGACACCTCCGCCCGACGCCCCCCCCCGGCGCACCACCGTGGTCGTCCCCGCCCACGACGAGGAAGCCGGCATCACCGAGACCATCCGCAGCCTGCTCGCGGTCGACTACCCCCGCGACTGCTTCGATATACTCGTCGTCGCCGACAACTGTGGCGACCGCACCGCCGAGGTCGCCCGCGCGGCGGGCGCCGAAGTGCTCGTCCGGACCGACACCGAACGGCAGGGCAAGGGCTATGCCCTGCGCCTGGCCTTCGATCACGTTCTCGGCGCGGGCGACGCGAGGGTTCTCGTGGTGGTGGACGCCGACACCTTGGTCTCGGAGAACCTCCTGTCCGTCTTCAACGCACACATCGCGGCCGGAGCCCAGGCGGTCCAGGCTCACTACGGTGTCCGCAATGCCGAAGACTCCTGGCGCACGCGGCTCCTGGTCCTCGCCTTCGCGGTGTTCCACGGCGTGCGTTCGCGCGCGAGGGAACGGCTCGGGCTGTCCTGTGGGCTGAGAGGCAACGGCATGGCTTTCACCCGCGAAGTGCTGGCCGAGGTGCCCCACGAGGCCTGGTCGGTGGTCGAGGACCTCGAGTACGGTGTTCAGCTGGGCGTGGCCGGGCATCGGGTGCACTACGCGGAGGAGGCGGAGGTCCTCGGCGAGATGGCCTCCTCCGAGGCGTCGTCTCGATCCCAGCGTCGCCGGTGGGAAGGGGGCCGATGGGCCATGGCCAAGACCCACGCCGTGCCCCTCGTGAAGCGGGCCTGGACCACCCGGAGCCCGATGGTCGCCGATCTCGCCCTCGACGTGATCGTCCCGCCCCTGACGGCCCTCGTCGTGTGGGCGGTGGCGGGCCTGGCGGTGTGCGCCCTCGCCGCGGCGCTCGGCCCGAGCCCGAAGGTGGCACCCTGGCTCTTCGGGGGGGCCCTGGCGGCACTCGCGGTCTACGTTCTCCGCGGGTGGGCTCTCTCCGGCACCGGGGTCCGGGGTCTCTTCGACCTCCTTCTCGCTCCCGCGTACGTGTGCTGGAAGATCATCCTGGGATTCCTGCCCGGGCCGCACCAGCCGCGCCGCTGGGTGCGGACCGAGCGCGCGGCGACGAGTGGTGACGGCGGTGTATGCTTGGGCGGGCCCGAGAGCGGTTCCCGGCGGGCCCGGGGAGGGACGATGACGACGGAAGCAGCGACCATTGGAGGCACTCCGGCGACCACCGAAGCTGCCATCACCCGAGCTGCCGAGGCCCTATGGGTCGCAGTGCAGGACTCGCCCTGGCCTACCCTCGCTCTCGTCCCGGCGGAACCCGGGCTGGCGGTGGGCGCTCTCGCCACCGCCGTGGCCTCGGTCGGCGCCGCCCAGAGCGGGAAGAGCATCGAAGGCCTGGACCTGCGGGGAAGGCCCCTGGCCGATTCCCAGGCGCTCGTCGAGGCCCTGGCCGCCCCGCAACCGCTGCACCGGACGGTTGTGGCTCTCGACTGTCCGCTCGAGAGCCAGGCCGCGCTGCTGTTCGCACGCACGGCAGGGATGGCGATTCTCGTGGTCGCCATGGAGCGCACACCTTCCGACGACGCGGAGCGCGCTCTGGAGCTCGTGGGGAGATCGCGCTTCCTGGGGGCGGTCGTCCAGGCCCCGGCCGCCGGCTGACCGGCTACTCGGCGACGATCACGTCGCCGGGCAACATCGTGAAAGAGTAGCCGCGCCCCTCGCCCTGCATCAGGTCACGGACGTCGAAGCGGATTCGGACCGTGTCGGGTCGTCCCCGGAGGACGTACAGCCGGTCCTTGTGGGCGTACTCGGTGAGCCCCCCGACCAGGGCGAGCATGTCGACGATCCCCAGGTCCGGGACCCAGTCGTACTTGCCCGGCCGACTCACCTCCCCGAGTGCGGACACCGGCGCCGGAGGCGCCTTGTCGACTCCGATCGTGACCACCGGCGACCTGACGTAGTCCGTCAGGAGCTCCTCGACCTGCGAGCTCAGCTCGGACGTCGTCCGGCCGGCCGCCTCGATGTCGTTCAGGAAGGGCATCGTGATGAATCCGTCGCTTCGCACGGGTGTGCGGGCCGAAAGCTGGTCCTGCCCGAGCACTCGGATGTCGAGCATGTCCCCGACACCTATGGTCCCGGCGTCCGTGGAGGGCGGGGGTGGGGTGTAGCTGTCCACCCAGACGTAGTTCCCGGACGAGGACGCGCACGCGGCACCGGAGAGCGCGACGGCGGAGAGCCAAACGACGGCGGTCGACTGCAGGAGTCTCAAGGGATCAGCTCCTCCCCGGCCAACTCTCGGGGGGCGGCAGCTCCGCCAGAATCGGGAGACCGAGACCCTGCTCGACCTGCCACGTCTGGACGATCCGCCCCTGTCGGTACACGAGGCCAAAGGCCGCCAGCCCTCCGAGCAGCAGTCCAGCGAGAGCTCCGGCGACCCACACGAGCCGCTTTTTGTTGCGATTCACCGGCTTGTCGGGACGTGTCGGCGCCTTGACGACCAGATACCGGTACTTGTTGCCGGCGGTCATGGCGTCGCGCTCGATCTGGGCCGCCTCCAGCCGATCCACCAGGGTGTTGTAGCGCACCATTGCCGCGGTGAGCTGGCTGCGCGCGAACTCCTCGGCGGGGTCCTTGAGCGGCCCTTCGAGGGCGGCGATGACCGAAGGCGTCGTCGCGCGCGTGGGCGAGGTGGCGATCTCGTAGTCGAGCGAATCGAGATCGGCCAGCTTCCCCCCGCGGGCCACGTAGCGGGATTCGAGCTCTTCCAGCTCGCGCCGAAGAGCGAGCACCTGCGGCGAGTCCTGGCTGAGGGCGGCCAGGCTCCCCTCGAGGGTCACGATCGTCGGGTGCGAGTCGCCGTACACGGCCTTCTTCTCGTCGAGCTCGGCCAGCAGCTCGGCGATTCTCCTCTCGCGGAACGCGATCAGGTCCTCCAGGGTCCGGGTTCGGGACGCGATCTCGGCCCGAATCCGGAGCAGCTCCATCGTCGTCTGGGTGGGAACGACGGAGCTCCTGGGCTCGGGCTCGACTCGAGGGGCGCGCCGCCGGGGCGCCGGCCGGGCCTTCCGCGCCGCCACGAGCGCTTCGTTCAGAAGCTTCTCCGCGGCCACCAGGCGCTCCTTGAGGAGCGAGACCGACTCGCCGAGCATCGCCATCGAGGTGACGTGCCTCGTCTCGATGTAGTTCTGGAGGGCGCCGTCGACCAGGCGGTATGCCATTTCCGGATCATTCCACGTCACGAGGACGAAGACCGACCCCGGATCCGAATAGGCGAGTAGTCGATCATCGAGTATGTCGACGAGAACAGCGGTCAGCTCCTCGTCATCCAGCTCCCGCCCATAGGTCAGGCGGTCGCGGAGCCGCCCGAATGGAGAGCGGTTCTTTCGCCAATGCTCGAGCAGGCCGGTCTGTCGAATGAGCGCAAGCAGGTTGTCGCGTCCCTTCACCACGTCGTGGGCCGCGGCCGAGGCATCTCCTGCCGCGCTCAGCCGGGGCCGACCGGGGTTGCCAAAGGACGCGATGATGTCGGGCCTCTGCGCGGCCAGACGAGCCTCCACCAGGTAGTAGTCGGGCCAGGCCCAGTTGAACAGGGCTGCGCCGCCGAGACCCAGACCGAGACCGGCGAGCACGACCCATTTGTGCTTCCGCAGCGCGCGAACGACGTATGATGTCCAGCCTCTGAGCAGCCCGGCCTCGACTCCGCCGCCGTCCTCTTCTTCCTCGATTGGCACGGTGTCCCCCATGCGCGCCGGATGATAGCATATGCGCCGCCCGACATGAGGTGCCAGCGGTGACGCGAGCGGAGCCGGGTGCGGGGGTCTAGCGGTCCAGAGATGAAACTCTTCTTCGTATCCGTGGTCTTGGTACCGGTGCTCCTCGGAATCCTGGCCGCCTCCGATCCGCGACCACGCCGTGGGCTGGCGTGGCTGCTCGCGTCGTTCGGTCTCTTCACCGTGGTTTACGCCGCCATCGTGCATCTCTTCTTCCGCTGAGTGATCCAACGATGCTCCTCAGGATCATGTGCGTGATGATCTTCGTGGCCTTCACCGCGGAGAGGGCGGACGACATAACCCTGTACGGCGTCTCGGGCTGGCGGAGCCCGTTCCTGCTCCTGGGCCCGTTCTTCGCCAGGGTGCCCGTCATCCGGCTACCCCTCTGGGACGTGCTGCTGCTCGTGCTCTCGCCCCTGGCGCTCGTTCAAGGGTTCTTCCTGCGCCGACGAGTCTGGCTGGCAGATCTCGCGGTGCTGGCCAGCGCGACCACGATCGCGATGGCCGTCCTGTGGGGCGAGGTTCGGGGGGGGAGTGCCTACAACGCCTACTACCAGCTCAAGAGCCCGCTGACCGGCCTTCTCGTGGGCCTGCTGCTCCTCTCGACGGTCCGAAACTCGCGCGACCTCCGTCTCGTGTGGGCGACGATCCTCGCCGCCGCACTCGTCCGCGCCACGCTCGCCCTCTACTTCTTCCGCTTCCACGCCCGCAACATGGAGCCCTACCCCCAGTTCATGACGAGTCACAACGACTCGCTCCTCTGGGTGGCCGCCGTGGCGTGGCTCCTGGCCCGCGCCCTCAGCCGGGGATCGCCCCGGGTCTGGCTGTGGAGCCTGGCCGGAACCGCATACCTCCTCATGGCGATCTACGTGAACGCGCGACGTCTGGCCTGGCTTCAGCTCATACTGGTTCTCGTGGTCGGCTATCTGCTCCTGCCCCGGAAAGGCCTGCGGCGACGCGCGAACCGCATCCTCCTCATGGCCATGCCGGTGCTGGTCGTGTACGTCGCGGTGGGCTGGGAGCGCAGCGGCCCCTTCTTCGCCCCGCTCGAGGCCCTCAGGACCACCTCCTCCGAGGAGACGGACGCGTCGACCGCGGCGCGCGCGGAGGAGAACACCAACCTCGTCCACACCTTCAGGCAGGGGCCGGTTCTGGGAACCGGATGGGGCCACGAGTACATATCCCTGAAGGGCTACTACACCCAGTCGTTCTCCAAGGGAATCTTCAAGATCTGGGGCTACCTGCCCCACAACTCGCTGTTCGGCATCATGGCGTTCAGTGGCCTCGTGGGCTTCATCGGGACCTGGGCCCTGATTCCCGTCACCAGCTTTCTCGCCTCACGCGGGTACCGCCGCGCACGGCGGGCCTCTGACCGGGCGGCGGCGATGGCGGCGGTGTGCGTGCTCCCCGCCTACGGCGTGCAGGCATTTGGCGACATGGGATTCAATGCCCTCACCTGCTCCATTCTGCTCGGAGTGGCGGCGGCAACGGGAGGGCGAGTGGCGGCCTGGACGCGGGCCTGGCCGTCTCGGTCCAGATCGCCAACAAGAGAGCACGCTTCCCTTCCCGGGACTGCCGCTCCCGCGGTCGACGTCTCCCCCGGCGGGGCTGCCCTTCGGCAATGAGCGCGGCCGGGCCCCGACGCGTCTGGATGGGCGAGGTTCCGGTCGACGCAGTCAGCCGGGACGAGGCCCTCGGGCGGGTGGCCGCGCTCGTCGAGGCCTGTCAGGGGGGCGTGGTGTTCACCCCCAACGTGGATCACGTCGTCCTCGCCGAGAGGGACCCGCGCTTCCGCGAGGCCTACGCAGCCGTGGATCTCTCCCTCGTCGATGGCATGCCGGTTCTCTGGGGCTGCCGCCTCCTCGGGTTCCGGGTCCCGGAGAAGATCTCGGGCTCCGACCTGGTTCGCCCCCTGGCGTCTCTCGCCGCGGAACGGGGTTGGGGGGTCTTCCTGCTCGGAGCGGGGCCGGGGGTCGTCGATCGCGCCGCGGAGATCCTCGTAGCCGAGAATCCGGGGCTACGCGTCGTCGGGACCGCCTGTCCCGAGGTGGACATGGGGCGCCCTGCCGCCGAGCGGGACGCGCTCCGCGAGGAGATCCGGGCCGCACGTCCCGATCTCCTGTTGCTGGCCCTGGGGAGTCCCAAGGGGGAGACGTTCGCCCACGAGTGCCGTGAAGAGATCCGACCTGCCGTGATCGTGGGTGTGGGCGCGGGCCTCGACTTCCTGGTGGGCACGGCGCGGCGAGCGCCGGCGTGGATGTCGGCCACGGGGCTCGAGTGGTTCTTCCGCTTGCTGCAGGAGCCGCGACGGCTCTGGAGACGCTATCTCGTTCGGGGACCGAGGTTCGTGCCCATCCTGCTCCGTACCGCTACCCGCGGCACGCCCGGAGCAACGGAGAAGCCGTGAGCCCGACGCCACGGAGCGCCAGTGTGGTGGTGCCCTGCTACAACTACGCCCGCTTCGTGGGCGCGGCGATCGAGAGCGCCCTTGGGCAGTCCCGCTCGTTTCGCGAGGTGATCGTGGTCGAGGACGGCTCGACCGATGGTTCCCGCTCGGTCATCGAAAGATATGGTGACCGGGTCCGAGCGGTCTTCAAGGAGAACGGCGGGCAGGCCTCGGCGTTCAACGCCGGGTGCCGGCTGGCCCGGGGAGACGTGGTCTTTCTGCTCGACGCCGACGACGAGCTGTGCCCGGAAGCGGTCGATACGGTGCTCGCTGCCTGGCGGCCGGGGACGGTGCTGCTGCAGAGCCGCCCGTCTCTCATGGACACAGAGGGCCGCGCCCTCCCGGGAGTGGTGCCCGGACCCCACGTCCGACTCGCCGAAGGCGACGTGCGCCAGCAGATGGTGGAGACAGGAGACCTCCGTGTCACCGTGACGAGCGGTCTCGTGGTCCGGCGCGATGCTCTCGAGCGCGTCATGCCCATCCCCGAGGAGCGCTTCCGCCAGGGAGCGGACGCGTACGTCTCCCGGGCGGTCGCGTTCCAGGGTGAGCTTCAGGCCCTGGACCGACCGCTGTCGAGATACCGGCGGCACGGCAAGAACGACACCGACATCGGCGTGTCGCCCCTGCAGGTGGCCGTGGCGTTTCGGAAGAGGGCGGCCCTGATGCAGAACGAGCTTTGGACGATCCGGGAGTTCGCCCGACAGCAGGGACTCGAGGTGGCCGAAGACCTGGGCGAGCACAACCCCGATCTCCTCTTCCTCCGCCTCGGCTCGCTCGTCGCCGATCCGCCAGGGCACTCGATCCCAGGAGACTCCCGGCTGGGTCTGCTCGCTCGCATCCTGGCCTCGAGCCGAGCCATCCCCCCGGGTACGGCCTCCCGCGCACGCATCTCGCTCCTGGCCACCGCGCTCGCCATCCTCCCGGGACGTCTCGGGGTGCGGCCGCTTGCCTGGTCGCTCTCCCCGGCAACGCGGCCCCGCTGGCTGGCGGGTCTCTCAGCCTGGCGACGTCGCTTGAGCGGGACATGAGCGAGACCCACCCGACCCCCTCTCCGGCCCCGGGGAAGGAGCTCTCGCAGGACGCGCGGACGGCCTTTGTCAACGGCGTCAAGCTCGCGGTCTCTCTCATCGCGACATGGGGTGTGGGGCTCGTGGTGCGATTCTGGCTGCCTCGCGCCCTCGGCCCCGACCGGTTCGGGTTGTTCACCTTCGCGGACGGGCTGGCCATGACCGTCCTCGGCTGTGCGAGCCTGGGTACGAACGCCTTCGTCCAGAAGGAGGTCCCGGTCCGGCCGAAGGAGGCTTCGGACTACTACGGAGGGATCGTTCTCATCCGGCTGCTGCTCTCGGCCCTGCTCGTGATCGGGCTCCTGGTCATCCCCCTGGGCCAGCGGGAAGGTGAGATACGGCTGCTCCTGCTCGTCTTCGGCGTGGCCTACGCGGTCTTTGCCCTGAACGCGACGCTCGCCTTCATGCTCCAGGCGAACACCACCGTCGACGAGCTGGCCGTGGCCAACGTGGTGACGAAAGTAGTGTGGGGGCTCGGCATGGCGGCGGGGCTCCTCCTGCACGTTCCGCTGGCGGGCCTCGCCGCGGTCCTGGCGTTCTCGGAGAGCCTCAAGTTCGGAATCCTTCACGTTATCGCTCGCAAGCACATTCCGCTCGAGATCCGCCTGGACGCCCGCGCCACCCTGACCACGGTGCGCGCCAGCCTGGGCTTCTACGCGGCGGCGCTGGCCCACACCGTCGGTGCGCGCCTCGACATCGCGCTGCTGGGCTTCCTGGCCCACGACTCGGACGTCGGGTGGTATGGGGCCTCGGCGAGCCTCGCCGGGATCACGTTCCTCCTGGCGCCGTTGCTCGGCTCGGTGCTCATGCCGCTCATGGCCCGCGCCTACGAGAGGTCCCCCGAGGAGATGCTGAGGGCCATGCGGCGCGCCGTCGA
Organism: Acidobacteriota bacterium; assembly: GCA_022340585.1. Classification (GTDB taxonomy): domain Bacteria; phylum Acidobacteriota; class Vicinamibacteria; order Fen-336; family Fen-336; genus JAJDNS01. The sequence goes on along the minus strand of JAJDNS010000180.1, from coordinate 13,170 downwards.
GGGGCTCATCGCGGTCACGACTCCCCTGGCTCTCTTCCTCGCCCTGGGCGCCGACCTGTGCATCCAGGTCGTCTTCGGAGTGGCCTACGCGCCCGCCGCGGGGAGCCTCCGCACGCTGGCCCCGCTCTTCGTTCTGACCTACCTGTCGATCATGCTCGGGCTCACCCTCGTCGTCCACGGGCGCGGTTGGCGACTGACCGGGATCGCTACGACGGGAATCCTCACCAGCATCACCCTGGCCCTGGTGCTGGTGCCCACCTTCAGCCGCTGGCTGGGCCCGGGAGGTGCGGGCACCGGCATGGCGCTGGCGGCGGTGGCGAAGGAGATCGTCGTCCTGACGGGGATGCTCGCGGCGCTGGGCAGCGACGTGCTCGACAAGCATCGGCGGCAGGTCCTGGCCCGGACCGTCGGTGCCGCCCTGGGGACGGTTGCCGCGCACCTCGTGTTGGCGCCTCTCGGCCACTGGCGGCTCGCCGTCGACCTCGGCATCTACTTCGCGCTGGCGGTCTGGTTCCGGGCGGTCAAACCAGGAGAGGTGATGGCTCTCGTTCGCCAGCTGGCCGCCATGCGGAACGAGCGCACCGACCCCCCGCTCCCACCCACGGGTCTGGAGTAGCCTCACACTGGGACTCGCCGCCCCTGGCCAGTGATCAGGAGGATCTGACCGCGAGGAGAATCGCGGGAATGACGAGGAGGGTCACGAGCCCCCCGAGTCGAAGATAGTCGACGAACCGATAGCCTCCCGGACCGTAGACCATCAGATTCGTCTGATAGGAGACGGGTGTCATGAAGGACGCGGAGGCCGCCACCGCGATGGCGATCGCAAACGGGCGCGCCCCGAGGCCGAGGGCGGCGGCGGCCGAGGTGGCGATGGGAAACATGAGCACCGCCGCCGCGTTGTTGGTGATCATCGAGAGCAGGACGATCGTCGCCACCACCAGTCCCAGAAGCACGCCGGTGGGGCCGAAGAGGCCGAGCGTGTCGACGAGCGTCCGGGCCAGCATGGCGGCGAGCCCGGAGTTCGCCATCGCCGCGCCCAAGCCGAATGCAGCGGCGATGACCACGATCACGTTGACGTCCACCGAGCGTCGCGCCTCCGGCGCGGTGAGCACGCCGGTGGCCACGAGGGTGAACGCTCCGAGCAACGAGAGGTGGAGGATCGGAAGGAGCCCGAGGGCCGCACCCCCGACGATCCCGAGGGTCACCGCGAAGACGATCCAGGCGCGACCGGTCGTCACCGGGGGTGCACCCCCCAGCATCGAGACGAGGAGGAAGTCGTTTCGATCCCGGTAGCGGTTCCGGAAATCCGGATCGGCCAGGATCATGAGTGTGTCCCCCACGCGGAGCTTGACGTCGCCGAGCTTCGCCTTGACCCGGTGTCCGGCGCGGTGAATGGCCACGACCGCCGCCTGGTAGCGTCCCCGGAACGAGGTCTCCTTCAGGGTGTGCCCGACCAGCGGCGAGACCTCGCCCACCACCGCTTCGAAGAACGTGTGCCGGGCCGTGTCCAGCCCACCAGTGTGGGCGTGCTCGGCCAGACGCAGGCCGCGCAGGCCCTGCAGGTCGACGATGAGGTCGGCCTTCCCGACGAAGACCAGACGGTCCTCCCCGTGCAGGACCGTCGTGGGCGTCACCGGGGCGATGAGATCCCCGCCCCGCTCAATCTCCACCAGGAACACCCCTTGGAGGTGCCTCAAACCGGCGTCTTCCACCGGTCGGCCATCCATCGGTCCTCCCCGGTCGACGAGCATCTTCACGACGAACTCGCGAAAGTCCTCGTCGATCTCGCGGTGGGCCGATCGCCTCTCCGGCAACAGGAGAGGCGTGAAGAGAACCACCGCGGCGATCGCGACGAGCGCCACCGGCAGCCCGACCCTGGAGATCTCGAACATGCCGAGAGGAGCCTCCCCGGACGCCTCCAGCAAGCCGGAGATCACGAGGTTCGTCGACGTGCCGATCGCGGTGACGGTGCCCCCGAGGATCGCTGCGAACGAGAGCGGCATCAGGAACCGCGACGGCGACAGCCCCCGTCGCTCCGCCCACTCGGAGACCTGGGGGACGAGCATGGCCACGATGGGCGTGTTGTTGAGAAAGGCCGAGGCGGCGGCAGTGGGAAGGACGAGCCGCAGCAGCGCGCCCCGGGTGGTGCGGCCTCCCCCGAGCATCGCCGAGACGAGCGGCTGCAGGGCTCCCGTCTTCTCGACCGCGCGCGCCAGGACGTACAGGGCGGCCACCGTGATCGGCGCCGGATTGGAGAAGCCGGAGAAGGCCTCCTCCGGGGAGATGACCCCGAAGACCATCAGCAGCACGACCGCGCCGAGCATCGTCGCCGGCGGAGGGAGGAGGTCCCGGGCGAGCGCCAAGAGAGTGAGGACGAGAACGACGATCGTCAGCGAGGTGGTGAGGCCCATGGCGGGTCAGTGACGCTAGGGGCCGGGGACGACCGGGGCCCGGGAGACCCGGAGGGCGTCGAGCGTCTCGAGGATCGCGATCGTCTCGTCGAGGGGCATGCGCCCGCTCTCGGTCTGGCCGGCACGCAGGCAGCGGATGACCTCTGCCGCCTGGTGGTGGTACCCGTTTCCCTCGACCGGGATCACCAGATCGAGAGAAGGCCGGCGCACCACCGGCGAGAGGTAGGCCTCATAGCGCTGGTACAGCCTTCGCAATGCCGACTTCCACGTCGCCGGGACTGCAGGAGGCCCGGCGGCCCCCGGGGCACGACCTTCCCCGGCCTTCGCGAAGGTGACCACGGACACGTGGTGAGGGCGGTAGAAGGGCGCGTGGAGCCTGAGGCGCCCCCGCGTCCCGAACAGCTGGGCCTCGCCCGGCGTCTGGCTCAGGAGGCTGGCGAACAACGCGGAGTGGCCACCGTCCGAATGCCGCAGGAGGACGCTCGCCTGCTCGTCCACTCCTGACGGGCCCACCATCGCGCACCCCAGCGTCTCCTCGGAAGGACCGAGGAAGAGCCGCGCCATCGCCACGAGGTAGACCCCGAACTCCAGCAGGGCGCCGCCCCCGAGCTCCGGGCGGAGAGCGCGGCTCGCGCGCGAGGGGACGACGATCCCGAGGTCCGCCTGGAAGGCCAGCGGGTCTCCGATGCGTCCCTCCCTCACCAGGGCCTCGGCGCGCCCGACCAGCGGCACGAAGCGGGACCACATCGCCTCCATGCAGAACAGCCCCTTGGCGCGGGCGAGGGCAACCACCTCGCGAGCCTCTGCCGCGCTCGTCGCGAACGGCTTCTCGCACAGGACGGCCTTCCCCGCCTCGAGGGCGAGCCGATTGTGGTCGCGGTGCTCGCTGTTGGGCGTGGCCACGTAGACGACGTCCACCCCGGGGTCGCCCACGAGTGCTTCGTAGCTGCCGTGCGCGCGGGGCGCCCCCACCGCGTGCGCAAACCGGTCGCCGCGCTCCGCCTCGCGTGAGCCGATCGCCACCAGCTCCGCCTCCGGCAGACGCCGAAGCCCCATCGCGAACTCCCCGGCGATGTGTCCGGTCCCCAGGATGCCCCACCGCACCCTCGGGGCCGCTAGCGCGCCCACGGCATGGGCTCCATGGGGGGGAAGGTCGAGCGGACGCGGTAGGGAGTTCCGAGGCGAGGAGCATTCTGGATGGCGAGGACGACCTCGGTGTTGTGCAGGCTGTACTCCCGCGAGAGCCGGCAAGGCCGCTCCTCGGCGAGGGCGTTCGCCATCTCGGCGATGCCCCGGGAGAAATCCATCTGGGCGGAGGCCCGCACCTGATAGCGCGGAGGCCGGCGAACGAGTCGCACCCGCTTCTTCAGCGGGTTCGGCACGGTCCTCCGGCGAATGGTCACGAACCGCTGGATGTGGACGGGCGACCCGTAGTACCAGCAGTCCTCCGTTCCGAGCACGCCCTCGTCTCCCACGATCCGGAGCGAATGGTCCTGGGGAGCCACGATGCTGCACGTGAGCCGAGCCACGACTCCGGAAACGAAGCGGATGGCGGCGACCGAGAAATCGGGGGCCACGCTCTCCGGCGGCAGGTCCTCCGCCTTGTCCGGCACCTGGCAGGAGGCGAACGCGGTCACCGACTCCGCTGGGCCGAAGAATGCCGTCAGCCAGGTGACATAGTAGCCGGCGTGCTCGAGGGTGCAGCCGACCGCGAACTCGTCGTGCGACGGCCAGGGGGTGCCGGACTCGCTCATCCACCGCTGGTGGGGCATCCGATGCACCATGCCGTCGTCCATCTCGGCGTAGACGAGGCGGACCTTGCCGATCCGCTTCTCGCGCAGGGCCTTCCACAGGGTCTGGGCGGTCTCTCCGAGGATGCTGCAGGGGGCCGAGGCGAGGAGGAGGCCCCTGTCGCGCGACAGGTCGACCAGCTCCTCAGCGTGCGCCACGTCCATGGCGAGCGGCTTCTCCGAGTAGACGTGCCGGCCGGACTCGAGCACCCTGCGCGACACGTCGAAGTGGCTCTCGGGGTTGGTGAGGTTGGCCACGAGCGCGACCCGCCCGTCGACGAGGAGCTCGTCGAGAGAGGCGTAGGCGGGAACGTCGAAGTGGGCGGAGAACCGCTCGGCTCGGCCCGCGTCGCGGTCGAACACGCCCACGAGTTCGAGCCCGGGGTGCGCCGAGATCGTCCGGGCGTAGAAGTCAGCAACGTAGCCGCAACCCACGAACGCGACGCCCACTCTACTCACGAGCGGCAGCCTCCTCCCCGACGACCGAGGGCGCGTCGGAGCAGCGACGGAGGGCCTGCTCATAGGTCCACGGTGGACGCCACCCGAGGATCTCGCGAGCGGCGCGGGGCTCGGCACGGACGGGGCGGAAACGAGCCTCGAACTGGGCGGCCACCAGCGCACCCAGCCCTCGACGTCGCGAGAGGCCGAGCAGCGAGCGCGCGATGGGAACGATCCCCATGGCGAGGGCATAGGGAACGGGCAGGCGAGGGCGGGCCGAGCGGACGAGGCGGAGATGATCCCCGGCGCTCTGCCATGTGGTCACGTCGCCGCCGTCGACCACGTTGAACGTCTGACCCACGGCACGAGGATCCTCGACGGCCGTCGCGAAGAGGTCAGCGCAGTTCTCCACATAGGAGAGACACGGTCGTGACCGGGGCGCGACCACGACCCAGGCCAGCCCGAGGTCCAGCCCCAGGCACGCCGGAAGCTCCCGGCCCCCTCCCCAGACGAAGCCGGGCCGCAGCACCGTGAGGCTGAACCCGCGATCGGCGCTCCACCGCCGTGCCATCTGCTCCTGCTCCGACTTCGCCGCGGTGTAGGGACCGAGAGCGACGGAGAGCTCCCGAGAGAGAAGTGGAGACCCCTCGTCCACCTCGGACCCGACCCGACTCGCGTCGTACACGGCGAAGCTGCTCGCGAGAACCAGACGGCGAGCCGAGCTGCCGGTCATGATCTCGAGCAGGTTGCGGGTCCCTTCGACCGTGACCGCTCGATGCTCGGCGGAGGTGCCCCGGAGTGGGGCGGCGAGATGAACGACGCACTCGATCCCATCGAGTGCCGGCGCCAGCCCAGCTCGCGAAGTCAGGTCGCCGCGCGCGATGTCGACCGACCCGGTCGAGGCATTCGAGGCGACCACGGCGGAGGGGCGGAGGAGGGCGCGCACCTCGTGCCCCCGGGCCAACAAAGCGGCAACGACGTGTCGGCCAATGAAGCCGTTCGCTCCGGTCACGAGCACCGTCATGCTGCTGCGGATACTAGCATCCTCCCGAACCCGGGGGCCCTCGAGCCCCACCGAGCCGCGGGGAATGTGGTATATACACGAGGCTCGCACCGGGCATCACCGATGCGCCGTACCACGCTCGGCGCATTGCCCTCCCTCCTGGCGCGCTGGAGCAGGACTGTTCACGAAGATGGCAGGAACGAGGAGGATGTCGCACCCGGGACACGGCTTCGGCGCGGACAGGTGGTCCGCGTGAGAAGCGTCGTCGAGTCCGTACGGGAGCACGCCCGGGAGCAGCCCGACGGGCTGTGCTCGCGGATCGTGTCGGCCCGCGACGGTCGTCTACACACCGCAGCGACCCGCACCTGGAGCGAGGTCGTGCACGACGCGAGCCGCGCGGCGGCGTTCCTGAGCGGGCGTGGGGTGGCCAGGGGCGATGTGGTGGTCCTGATGGGCACCCACCACGCCGACTTCCACGCCTGCTGGCTGGGCTGTGCCTGGATTGGCGCCGTGCCCTCGGTGCTGGCCGAGCCCTCCGTCCGGGTCGACCGGGGGGTGTACTGGTCGCGTCTGAAGGCCCTGCTGGAGCGGATAGACGCCCGGGCCCTCTTGACCGACCCTCAGATCAGCGTCGATTCGACCTGGCCTGCGGAGCGACCCCGGTTCTCCTACGAAGAGACCGTGGCCAGCGGCACTCCGGGCATGGACCCCTTGGAGCCACAGCCGGGTGATCTGCTGCTGCTGCAGCATTCGTCGGGCACCACCGGCCTGCACAAGGGCGTCATGCTGTCCCACGGGGCGGTGATGCGACACACGGCGTCGTACACCCGGGGGCTCGCCCTGGAGGCCAACGACGTCTTCGCCAGCTGGCTGCCTCTCTACCACGACATGGGCCTCATCGCCTGCTTCGTGACCCCCCTGATCTCCAGGATCCCCCTCGTCTGGCTGTCCCCCTTCGAGTGGGTGGCCAACCCTTCCCTGCTGCTCCACGCAGTGAGCACGTGGCGGGCCACCCACATGTGGCTGCCCAACTTCGCCTACTCGTTCCTTGCCCAGCGGGTCCGCGAGCCAGCAGGCAGCTTCGACCTGTCCTGTCTCAGGGCGATCGTCAACTGCTCCGAGCCCGTCACCGCCGAGGCGATGGACGCCTTCGCATCCCGCTTCTCCGGCGACGGGCTCGACCCTGGTGCGCTCCACGCATGCTACGCCATGGCCGAAACCGTGTTCGCCGTTTCGGCCTCGACCGGCGTCGCCCCGCCCCGCCGTCGCCGGGTGGACCTGCGCGCCTGGCAGGACGAGCATCGAGCCCGGATCGCCTCACCGGCCACGCCCGAGACGCCGAGCGCCATCCACGTGAGCAACGGCCCGGTTGTGGGGGGATGCCAGGTTCGAATCGGACCGGTCGAAGGCGGCGCCGCAGCCCTCGCCCCCGGCGAGGCGGGTCGCGTCTGGGTCAAGTCCACCTTCCTCTTCGACGGCTACTTCCGCCGGCCGGACCTCAACTCTCAGCTCTTCGACGCACAGGGCTACTTCGACACTGGCGACCTGGGCTACCTGGACGACGACGGTCACGTCTACGTCACCGGACGCCTCAAGGATCTCGTCATCGTCGGAGGCCGCAACGTCTATCCTCACGACGTGGAGGCCGTCATCAACGGCGTCGACGGCGTCCACCCGGGCCGCGTCGTGGTGTTCGGGGTGCCCCACCGGGGCCTGGCCACTGAAGGCCTCGTGGCCCTCGCCGAGAGCGACCGACCGGAGGGGCAGTGGTCGGAAGTCGTGCGTGGGGTCCGGAAGAGCGTCCCCTCCCTCCTCGATCTCGACCTGCTCGACGTGCGCGTCGTGGCTAAAGGCACCCTGCGGAAGTCGACCAGCGGCAAGCTCGCGCGGGGGGGGAACCGGGACTGGTATCTTGGGGGCCGTTTCGGCCCGGTGCCAGGCGTGGTGGGCACGGCCCGGAGGGGAGAATGAACTGTCGTCTGCCCGAGATCGTGGAGGTCGTCGCGCGCTTCGTCGCCCGGACACGCGGCGTGGACGAGAGCACCGTGGAGCCGACGACTCAGCTGCTGCAGGAAGGGCTCGTGGACAGCTTCGGCCTCGTCGAGCTGATCGTCGAGCTGGAGTCCCACCTGGGGACGACTCTCGCGGAGGGGACCCTGCTGCCCGAGGACTTCGAGACGCCCCAGGTGCTCTTCGAGAGGCTGCAGCAGCTGTGAGCGCGATCGGCCCCGGCCCCCCGGGCCAGCGGATGGCGCGAGGCCGATAGTGTCGTTCACGTCCTGGGCCTTCGTGGTCTTCCTGGCGCTCGTCTGGAGCGCATACCGGGTCCTGCCCCACCGGGGCCAGAACGTCCTTCTCCTTCTCGCCAGCTACGTCTTCTACGGTTGGTGGAATGTCGGCTTCCTCTTCCTCCTGTCCTTCTCGACGATCGTCTACTACTCCAGCGGCCTCATGATCAACCGGGGCTCCATGACCCGGGGCGAGCGTGCGGGGGCCTCTCTCTGGCTGATCGTCTCCGCGTTCGCCTTCGTCGTGGTTCGCTGGGACGGCCTCAGCTGGAGCCTTGCCCCGCTCTCGATGCGGTGGGACCCGTCGGTCGCCTCGTCGGCGGCGTGGCCGGTGCTCGCGGGAACCTGTGGGCTGGTGCTGCTGGGGAACCTCCTGCACCCCTGGAACGCGTCACTCGACGAGGCCACGAGGCGGCGCGTCTCGTTGTGGGCGGGCATCGCCGCCAATTTGTCGATCCTGGGATTCTTCAAGTACTTCAACTTCTTCGCGGCGAACGTCCAGGGACTTCTTGGGGACCTGGGCGGGCCTGCGGCAGATCTGCGGCTCGACATCGCGCTGCCGGTCGGGATCTCCTTCTACACGTTCCAGGGGATGACCTACACCATCGACATCTACCGTCGGAGGCTCGCCCCGACCTCGCGGCTGCCGGACCTCGCGCTCTTCATGGCGTTCTTCCCGGTCGTCCTCGCCGGGCCCATCGAGAGGGCTTCGCGACTGCTTCCCCAGCTCACCGGAGTCAGGGAGGTCCACCCGGGCCAGACGTCCCGAGGGCTCTACCTCATCCTCCAGGGTCTCTTCAAGAAGGCGGTGCTCGCCGACGGCGTGGCAGTGACCGCCAACACGGTGTTCGGGGCCGCCGGGCCGGCGAGTTGGATCGACGCGATCGCGGGCACCTTCTTCTTCGCGATCCAGCTCTACTGCGACTTCTCCGGGTACTCGGACATGGCTCTCGGCATCGGAAGTCTCTTTGGCATCCAGCTGACCACCAACTTCCGCAACCCCTACTTCTCCCGAAACGTCGCCGAGTTCTGGACCCGTTGGCACGTCTCCCTGTCCTTCTGGTTCCGAGACTACGTGTTCGTGCCCCTCGGTGGGGCGTCGGGCGGGCCCCTCCGGTGGGTGCGCAACGTGATGCTGACCTTCCTGCTCACCGGCCTCTGGCACGGGGCAGCCTGGACCTTCGTTCTCTGGGGTCTCTACCACGGGGCTCTCCTGTGCCTGCAGAGGCTGAAGGAGACCTGGAAGCCTCGGGCGCCCGCCCGCAACCCCCTGACCGCCGGGCTGAGCATCGCCGGGTTCTTCGTGATCACGTGCTACGGTTGGGTGCTGTTTCGCTGTCGGGACCTGCAGCACGTCGTGGACTTCACCACCATTCTCGTTAGAGATGCCGGCAACCTCCACCTGACCGCTCCGCTGCCGCCGGAGACGACCCTGGTGGCCTTGCCTCTTCTCCTGGTACTCGAGCTCGTCGGCTTTCTCTCGCGGGGCAAGCGCCTCGACGAGGTTCTTCCGGTTCCGGTGTGGACCGCCTTTTATGCCGCCATGGTCTTCGCGCTGATCCTCGGGGCAGGAGCGGTGTCGTCTCAATTCGTCTATTTCACGTTCTAGGAGGCGAGCGGCTCAAGCCACCGCTCACGGAGTCTGATCGATGCCTTCGGCGAAGCCGGCCCCCCCAGGGAAGCGCACCCCTCGAAACATCGGCGGGGGCCCGGCGCGGGCCGGAGAGGGGCAAGCGTCCCGTGGCACCGTTCTGATGCGGTGGCCGGCGCTCTGGATCCTCTTCTATCTCGCGGCCATGGACATCGGAGCCAACGTCTTCTTCGCGTACCCTCAAGATCCGAGGAACACGTCGCCCTCCACCGTCCAGCGCTACTTCGAGTACGGACGCTCCGTCGAGGGCAAGCTCTCACGGATGACCGGGCCAACCGATGAGACGTCGGCGCCCATCGTCGCGATCGGCTGGCTCGTCAACGACAAGCTTCCCGATGAGGGAGACGGCAGGCCGGTCGTCACCTTCTACGGCATGTCACACGCCAAGCTGCTGGTCGAGGACATTGCCAGCACAGACGGGAGCCTGGCGGTCAGGGCCGTCGCCGCGCCCCTGGGCGTCCCCACCTGGTCGTTCGCCGCGTATCTCCATGATCGGAAGCGCCTCCACTCGGATGTCGTGGTCCTCGCCGTCATGACCGACACGATCCCCCTCGTGGCCGCGACCTCGGGGACGACCATGTACTTCGACGGAGCCTACCCCTACACGTGGCCCCGCTACTACCTGGCCGACGGCTCGCTGCAATGGGTGGACCCTCCCTTCCTCTCGGAGCAGGGCTATCGCGAGTTCTTCTTCGATGACGCCCTCTGGAGCGAGTACGTGGACTGGCTCGCCGAGCACGACCCGCACTACGACCCGCTTCTCTTCCGGGGGACCTTCCTCGACCGGTCGAGCCTGGTGCGCCTTCTGCGCCGCTCCTATGCCCTGGCGACGCGCGCTGCTCGACGAGCGACGATCTACGACGACGCGCGAGGCTTCGATGAATCCGCGGAAGAGATCACGATCCTCGAGTCCATCGTCGAGGAGTTCGCGCAGCGGGCTCGGCGGGCGGGATCTGTGCCGATGGTCTACATCGTGAACAGCCTGAACACGGGCGACCGTGCCTTTCGACTGCTGCACCCTCTTCTGTCGCGCGAAGAGATTCCGTTCCTCAGCTCCCACGAGATCTGCCCTCCCAACGAGCCGGGCAACTACCTCCCCGACTCGCACTTCGTGCCGGCCAAGAACATGGAGCTGGCCCTGGCCATGTCGACTCTGATCCACGAGCAGCTCGATGCACGGCGACCGGCCACCGACTAGCGATGGGATGTGGCCGACAGGGACCGGCCCCCAGCGGGGGGCGGGGGCGCGAAGCTCCCGAATGAAGGTCTCGATCTGCATCCCCACCCGTGATCGGGAAGATCCCCTGGAGCGGCTCCTACGGTCGCTGCAGGAGCTCGAGTTCGGCGAACTCCCGGAACCCTCGGTCGAGCTCGTCGTCGTGGACAACTCACCGTCGGGCAGCGCGAGGGGCGTTTGCGAACGCTGGGGGGCCGGGGGCCGCTGGCCGCTCCGGTACGACATCGAGCCCGTCCCGGGCGTCACCCCCGCTCGGAACCGGGCCGTCCGAAACGTCGCACCGGACACGGACTTCATCGCGATGATCGACGACGACGAGATCCCGGAGCGAGGCTGGCTGGAGAACCTGCTGCTGACCCAGCAGGAGTTTGCCGCGGACGTGGTCACCGGTCCGGTCTTCCCGGCTTTCGAGGAGATGGACGCTTCGCTACGGTGGGTCGAGAAGGGGCGCTTCTTTGCGCCTCCCCGCCATCCCACCGGAGCGGTGCTGGAGAAAGGCTTCACCGGCAACATCCTGGTCCGGGCGAGTCTCCTGCGCTCGCTGCCCGCGCCCTTCGACGATCGCTTCGCACTGAAAGGGGCGGAGGACACCCACCTGTTCATGAGGCTGCGCCAGCTGGGGACCCGGATCGTCTGGTCGGATGAGGCGATTGCCCGCGAGTCCGTTCCCCGGAGCCGGATGAACCTGAAGTGGATCCTCGCCAGGAACTTCTGGGGGTGGAGCTCTCAGGCGCTCCTGGAAAGGGAGGTGCGCGGCTCCCCCACCGTGGTGGTCGCACGGGTGTCAAAGGGCCTGGCGCTGGCGGCCCTGGGCCTCGTTCAGCTCCCTCCCTCCCTGGTCCTGGGCCGACATCGCCTCTACCGGGCTCTCGTCCACCTCACCCGGGGCGTGGGGACTCTCTCGGGAGTCCTGGGCTTTCAGAGTCACTGGCCTCGGTAGCCGTCGCGAGCCGGCGCGCCGCGCCGCCGCAACTGGTCAGTGGTCCAGGAGGGGGCCGTCGACTTGGCGGGACCGGAGACCGACCGCGGAGCCCGTCCGGCGCGACGGGCCCCGCGATCACCCGGTCCCGTCCGGGACGGGACCGCGCACGGCTATGGCTTGCGGATCCTCCGTCCGGCCGCCCCGGCCCGCCCCCCTTCCGGCGTGATCTTCGTGACGACCTCTCGGCCCTTCTTGGTCTCGATCAGGACCGTGACACGGTCACCCTTGTTGATGCCCGCGAGCTGTGCCTTGGGCTCGACCCTGAACGTCTTCTTGCCGCCGGGCTCCAGGAGGAGTGCCACCTGGCCCTTGCTCTCGTCCTTGCTCTGGACGACGGCCTTCTGCTCTGCGCCGGGGCCGCCCTGATCGGCGTTGTAGCCGACCTCCTTGACCTCGATGTCCTCGATGAGGTCGGTCCCCGCCTCGAACTGGAAGTGGATGTACATGGGGGCCTTGAGGTCTCGCAGCTTGGGATTGGGGAACTTGTTCTTCTGGTCGCTGAACCGGACCCGGCAGTCGCGCTTCACCTGCCAGGTTCCCACCCGGCCCTTCGGGTCCTTGATGTCCATCTTCATCTGGTTCCAGTTCGTGGAGACGATGTTCCCGCGCTCCTTGTTGAGCTTCGCGTGAGCGGTCGCTCCGAACAGCATCGCGACCGCCACAAGGGAGGCCACCGTCCGCCAACTCAGGTGCTTCATCGGTCTTCTTCCTCCTCGCGGCGACGTCGCCGCTTCTTGTCGATTCGGCCTGGGCGTCTACACGAAAAACTGACGAGTGCGATTGTGTCAATGATATGCGGACTCGCGGCGGCAGAAGCTGTCAGTGTTGACAGGGTGGCGGAGCGTGTTCATTCGAGGGGACTTGCGAGCCGACGTTCTCGTCGAGCTCGGGCGGGGCGCGCGGGCCGCTCCGGCCCCGCCGGGACTGTCAAGTCTGACAGCTTGCGCCCATCAACAGGTTGACGTCAGAATTCCCATCCCAGTCGTCGGGTGCCGGTCTGGCTCGAGGACGAGGCTTCAGAAGACAATGAGAAGCCGGACAGCCCTTCGCAGGGATTGATTTGGCCGGCAGACCCCGCCGACACGGAGCAACCGCGTGGCTCGACGCAGCCAGAAGCGCCTCGCCGATGGTCGGCACGGGTCGCTCGATCTGACTACGGGAAGAGGAGTGTCGAACATGAGAAGGACATTGGTCGCAACCCTGGCGCTCGGGCTGGGGCTCGTCGGCTTCGCCCCCGCTCACGCCCAGCAGCACCGGGCGACGCGGCTGGGCAACCCCGCCACGCGCTTCGCCAAGCCGCTGAAGCAGGGTGATGATCTGCGGGTTCTCCTGCGCGCCGAGAATATGAAGGCCGACGTGGCTGCGATTCT
>JAJDNS010000110.1 GCA_022340585.1 Acidobacteriota bacterium | reverse complement strand
ATGGCCTTCGAGCCTCAAGTCGCCGTCTTCTCGCCCGATGGCCGAATCGCCCACGAGATGCGCGCCGACGACCCCAAGCCCTGCCCGCGTGCCGCGCTCTTTGGACCCCGAAGCGACGTGGTGCTCTCCCAGGGCGCTGTGAGACCGGGGCCGGTGTTCGTGTGGGGCCTCGACGGGGAGCCCAGACCCGCCATCGAGGGGCCCGTCGACTGGCTGGTGGGAGGCACCGACGAGCACGTCGTGACGTTGGGACCACGAGAGGCGGGGAGCCCGAGCCGGGTGCTGCGACGCTGGTCGTTCGAGGACGGTGTCCCGCGACTCGCGTCCACCGTCCCCCTGGATCCTGGGACGACGTACGCCGGGCCCGGGGCCCGGTACCAGTTCCGCGAAGAAGGCCGCTCCATCTTCGTCCGTCGGCTCGGCCCGGAGGGCCCCGAGGGTCCGGAGCGCACCCTCTTCACCCAGGACACGCCCATCGGCTGGACCCCGCTCTCTCCCGACGGGGAGCGCGTGAGCTCCTTCGAAGCCTCGGGCCTGTTCCACGTGTGGGCGGGGTCCGGCGAGCCGCTGGTCCGCCGGGGCGAGGGCCCGAAGCGTCATGCGTATTGCATGCCGCGCTTTGACCGACGGGGGGCGCGCCTCGCCTGGTCCTCGCCCGACGGACCTGTCACGGCCGTGTGGCACGAGGCGGATCCCCCCGACGCTGTGCTGCAGGAGGTGCCGCTGGGCCGGGTCCAGGGCGATTTCGGGAGCGTCGCCTTTCATCCGGACGGCACCTGGCTCGCCGCACCGCTGGACTACGCCCGCGTCGCCTTCTGGCCCCTCGAGTGGCCGCGGGCTCGTGTCCTGAAGGGACCCACCCAGGTGGTTGCCCCGTTCGCGTTCTCCTCCGACGCGCGGCACCTGCTGTCCTGCTCACGCGATGGGGTCAGCATCTTCCCTCTGGCGCGCCAGGACGGGGAGGGACGGCCGGTCAACACGGGCTGGTGCTACGGAATCGCGGCCAGCGCGGGGAGCGATGATATCGCCGTCGCCAGCGTCAACAAGGGGGCCGTCCTGGTCTCACCGGACGACGACTCGGTTCGGGTCATCGACCCGGAGGCCTACGACCACGACTGCGTGCTCGAATCGGTGGCCTTCGACCCCGCCGGGAGGCGTGTGGCGGCGGCCGTCGGCTTCGCCGGGGACTGCTCGAAGCCGGGGATCCAGGTGTTCGATCTCGACTCGGGCGAGGCGAAGCTTCTCCCCTTCGGTGAGGATGTGGCCCGGTCGGGCGACACGGGGGTCAACTCTCTCGCTTTCGATGGGGAAGGCGCGCTGTACTCCGGCCAGCGGGGGGGGATTCGCCGCTGGGACGTCGGCACCGGAGAATCCGTCGCGGTCCTCGGAAGGCCGGAGCAGACCGCCTTCGTCACCGCCGACGCCACGGGCCGACGCCTCGCCGTTCTCCTTGGGAAGGAGACGAGCGGCCGCACTCCGGAAGACCCCGAGGTGTTCGTCCTCGATCTGCCTTCCGGTGCCCGCTGGCCCGTGCGGAGCCATGGGCCGGAGGTGGCCTACGCTGCGCTGGATCCCTCCGGCGACTGGCTCGTGACCGCCGACACGACGGGCCTGGTCCGGATCGGCAGCGCCCAGGGGGGCGAACCCCACCTCCTCCCGGGTGGCCCCACGCCGAAGCTGTCGCCCGCCGTCTCACCCGACGGGCGATGGATCGTGGCCGGCAGCGGGTCGGACATCCTTCTCTGGCCCATGCCGGACGTCACCCAGCCGCCGCTCCACACCCTGCCCCACGAGGTGCTGATGGCGAAGCTCGACGCCCTCACCAACCTCCGCGTCGTGCGCGACCCCTCCTCGCCCACCGGCTGGGGCGAGGAGCTCGGCCCCTTCCCCGGCTGGAGGGACGTGCCGAGCTGGTGAAGCGGCACGGCCGTGCGGCAGGGTCCGGCGTTATCGCGGGAAGCCGGCCTCGATCAGGGCGGCAACCCGGCCCCGGATGGTGTCCTCCATCGGGGTGCTCGACAGTCGCTCCAGCAGGGTCTCTCGGTCGACCAGCCGGTGCCGGACGACGGAACGGACGTACTCTCGATCCTTCTCCCTCCCGGCAACGTACTTGGAGATGACGAGATCGTGAGGCTCGAGGCACAGACCCGTTCCCGCCGCCGTCGGCACCGGCACGAGCCGCGACTCCCAGCCATCCGGAAGAACGGCGGTCTCTGCGCCGACCGCCTGGGCGTAGTAGCCGTACGTCTCGTGGAAGGGCGACAGCTCGCCGATCGAACCCTCAACCAGGTCGGCCCGCTCGGGGTGATTCCGAGGGTAGACGCCCACGCCCGCCGAGACGAGGAGCTCCGCCGGCGCCTCGGGATGGCGGCCGAGGATCGCCTGGCTGCCGATCACGACGATCTCGGTGTCCCCGGCGATGGTCGCCGCGGCCCGGATCACGTGCTCGAGCTGACGGCGATTCAACGGGCCACCGCCTAGCGGGCTCGTCGCCAGATGACCCAGCGTGTTCGGGCGTCGAGAACGCCGGCGAAGGGGGAGGTCTGGCGGAGCCGCCGCGCCTCCTCACCCGGGTCCTCCAGAAAACGGGCCACCTCCTCCACGGAAAGGCCCAGGATCTCGCGCCAGGCCTCGGCGTAGGCCCGGGCCACCGTTCCGTCGACGAGCCAGCCTTCCACGCGTCGCCTGGCTCGCTCGACGAGCGAGGGATCGGCGCGAACCCGTTCCGCCACCGCCTGATGGAGCGCAAGGCTCCTGTGCTCGGCAAGGGCGTGGCGTCCGTCGGTCACGTCGGCAGCGTATCTCAGCTGGCTCATCTGCCGACCCGTCAGGTGAATCGCCGCCGGCTCGCCGCGTCGTCGAAACCGAGGTAGGCTTCGTCGGGCGCGACTCAGGATGCTGAAGGCGCCCGCCACTCTATCTGGTCCGGGGAGGAACACATGAGCAGCCACGACAAGTCCGAAATCTCACGGAGGGAGTTCGTCAAGACGGGCTCGGCTGCCGCGGTCGGGGCGCCGGTGGCGTTGAGCCTGGCGGGACAGGCGTTCGCGCAGGACGGCAACGAGATCCGCTGCGCGGTGCTGGGTACGGGAGGCCGTGGTCGAGGGGCCCACATCAAGAGCATCTTGAACGTCCCAGGGGCGAGGGTAGTGGCGATCTGTGACCCCAAGCAGGCCGCGCTGGAAGAGGCCCTGGCGATGTTCTCCGATGAGAAGCCGACGACCTACACCTACCACCGGGAGCTGCTGGACAAGGAGGACCTCGACGCCGTGTTCATCGCGTCTCCGCCGGTGCCCCACCGGGAGCACATCGTCGACACGCTCCAGAGAGGCCTTCACTGCTACGCCGAAAAGCCCGTGGTCCTCACCCTGAGCGACCTGGACGAGGTCGAGCAAGAGGCGAAGAAGGCGAAGGGCATCCTGCAGATCGGACAGCAGCTCCGCTACGCCACCGGTTTCCGGAAGGTCGCGAAGATGATCCACGACGGGGAGATCGGCGACGTCGGCTTCGTGCACGCCCAGCGCATGTCCAACTGGTACGGGCCAGGCACCCAGGAGCAGGAGATGCGCTGGCTGTGGAGCATCGAGGACTCGGGAGACCAGCTGGTCGAGCAGTCGATCCACAACATCGACCAGATCAACTGGGTCCTGGACGCCCACCCCGTCAAGTGCACCGGTCTGGGTGGCCAGAACATGGTCTACGAGCCGAAAGGACGCGACACCAGCGACCACTACACCGTGGTCTACGAGTACCCGGGCAAGCGCGTGGTCACGTTCACGATGATCAAGTACGCGGTCCCGGGGCTGGGGGGCAGCGCGACTCACTTCTTCGGCGAGAAGGGGGCCTGCGACCTGTGGGGTCACAGCTTCGTGGGCCGGGAGAGGAACGCCGAGCCGCGGGTCGTCGAGGTGCCCGAGGACGAGAACTCCACCCAGGTGGCCATCGACGACTTCTTCCGGTGCATCCGCGAGGGGACCCAGCCGTACTGCGGGATCGAGATGGGCAAGACCGCTCTTCTCACCGCGCTCCTCGGCCGGAAGGCCTTCTTCGAGGAGCGGGTGGTGACCTGGGACGACCTCCTGCGCGAAGGCGCCCCGATCCGGAGAGTCGGCGACACGCCTCTTTCGACCTGAGCCGGTCGGCTCTGGTCTCAGCCGCAGATCCCGGGCGTCCCGATGTCGAGCGCACAGCCGAGGGGGCGCCCGGGTCCGGGCTCAGGCGGCGGAGATCTCCCGGCTGACCACGTCAGAGAACTCGATCAGATCATCGAGCTCGCTGGTGGCCATGGAGTGGACGCGGCTCGGGTCGAGGACTCCGTACTGGTGAGCCACGAGGTTCCGGAATCCGGCCGCGGCTGCAAGCTTCCGCGCGAGGGCGGCGGGAAGCGCCCCCCGCTCGGCCAGGGCCAGGAAGATGTCGCGATAGCTCCCGGGTACGTCCTGCCCCGCGTCTGCCAGCCAGTGAGTGGCGAGGGACACGCACTCCTGGAGGGCCACGAACAGGTTCAGGATAACGACCTCCCGGAGGGTCCGGTCCTCTTCGAATGCCCGGACGTCCTCGGGCAGCGTCGTGCGGATCCGCGCAACCGCGTCCCGGATGGCCGCGACCTTCGCCGCAGCGACTGTCTTGTCAACCATGGGCCCGGGTTTCCAGCACCGCCTGCGTGAACACATCCTCGATCGGCTTGAAGTCCAGGTACTCGAGGATCGCGCGGGCCCGGCGCTCGGCGAGAGCCGCGGGGTCCTTCGCCAGGACCACGTGTCCGTCGCGGAAGATGCGGTAGGCCAACCCCGGGTTCGCTTCGTCGAGGAGCACGAGGTCGACGGAGCCGTCGGTGGCGCTCTCCAGGCGCGACACGAGGTCGCCCACCTCACGGGCCGTGAGCTTCGTGCCGGAGACGAGACCGACGGCCAGGTCGGTGTCGCTGTGACCACTCGCCTCCCCCCGAGCACGCGAGCCAAAGAGCAGCGCATAGGAGACTCTGGAATCGGCGGCCAGGACGGCTCCAAGTGCGTCCATCACGGCGGCAGTGTAGCACCCCCCGATTTTGCCCGTTCTTCGACCCGGGGCTAGCATGGGAGCTCCCGCTGAGGACGCAGTCCTCATGACTGTGTCCTCAGCCTGGCCAGCCGGCCGCCGGCCGGTTCGGTCCGTCGAAAGGAGCGTCCCCACCGTGACCGAGCCGCGCCCCATCCCCATGATCGACCTCAAGGCGCAGCTCGAGGTCCTGCGCCCCGAGATCGACGACGCCATCGAGCGTGTGCTCGCGAGCACCGCCT